>JBAXUL010000053.1:0-25674 GCA_037129695.1 Prolixibacteraceae bacterium | reverse complement strand
CCTGCGGAAACAATGAAAATGCCTTCCTGAATGTTCTCAGCCAAATTCAAAAAGCCGGATACCAATTTTTGATGTTCGGTATCAACTTTTGGATTCTCTGAGTTGCTTCCGTTTTGAGACAGATTGAAAAAATTATCGCTATGCTTGATTACATTGGAATTGCCCACAACTCCTTCTCCGGATTTAGGTAGATTTTTCATATTAAACGCAGACAAACTAGCGTTCATCTAATGTTTTTGATGTTAGTAGAAGAAAATTCTTTTCGGAATCAAGTTAAATATTGATCCGGAACGTTAGGTAACATTAAGTCGACCAAAACTACAAAAAAAATTGGTTCAGCCTCTATTTCACCTGAGGATTTTGATTCATTCTTTTTCTTCTCCTGGCAAACATTATGCCGCCCGATATAATAAGAAACATGGGCAATACCAGATTGAGCCAGGCCATTAAGGTACCCTGACCGCTCAATTTCACTTTATCCAGCAGCCTCAATTGCCAGACCTTACCCTTGAGACCGACCAGGGCGGCATCATCACTCATGTACTGGATCAGGTTGACAAAAAAATCGCGGTTTCCAAAAGTAAGTTTTGAGACCCGATCGTAACCAAGTGGTACAATTTTCGGTTCCCCCGATGCCCTGTTTACCCTGCTAGAAATCAAACCTCCGTCCGAGAAAACGGCCATTTGAGTAATTTTACTTTCCGGAATCAGTTTGAAACCGGCAGGTATTCCAGGTTGTTCAATGATCCTGTTTTTGAAAACAGAACTAAATTTTCCTTCCAGCAATATCCCTGTGATCAGATTTGATTGGTTGAAAAATTCGGCAGATGGTACCACATCGATCATCCTGAGATTGACCAAAAGCGGAGCTTCATTCCTGCGGGTATAGGTCGAAGTCGACAACAGAATACTTTTTTTCATGCCCGGATTGTCGCCTACCGTATCCATCGAACTGATAAACTCAGAAGACACGGGGTTAACATTGATGCCAACGGGATGATTTTGAACAGGATGCAGCAAAGGAGAAAAATACCAGGAGGCCAGTGAATAATTGGGAGAAGCACCAACAGGTGCCGTATTGACCCTGATTTTCAGACATTCGGCATCTTGCAGCAGATCGCTGTTCAACCTGACACCGTAATGGAAAAGCTGATCGTTCAAATTCAGATCTAGAGGAACCGCAATGGTAGTCATACCTTCAGAAAGGCTGTCCAGACTCACTTTAACAGGATCAATCAACCATACCACCTTGCCGCCTTTCATCAGATATTGGTCGATGATCAGTTTGTCTCTTTCCGGGAATTTCGTCTGCGGGTTGGCCACAATCAGCACCTTGATACTTTCAGTCGCGGACAATAATTCATCACAATTCAGCCTGCTCACCCTGAAACTTCCGGATAATGCATCGGCAAAATCAAGGGTTTGCAGCGAATCAGCTTCCTGGTGACCATTCAGAAATGCGACTTGCAACGGATTTTCCCGAACCAAATTTTGAATGCCATTGATCAGTTCAAATTCAAGCATCTCAATAGAACGGTTCAGGTTGACCTCGGCAGTCTGGGCGGGATCATTTTTCAGCAAATTCAAAACCACGGCTTTCTCGCGGTACCTGAGCACGACAGAAGGAAATACCAGTTTGGTCGTTATCCCCTGATCGGTCTTGATTCTCAAATCGGTAGGGATTACTCCATGCCGCATCAGATCATCAAAATAGGCTTTCCGTTCGTTGACAGGAACTTCCTTGTAAGGATCAATCCTTCGGATATAAATCGAATTTCTCCCATACTGCTGAAGATCAGAGATTTTCTCTACAATGGCTGTCTGTAGCCGGTGCAACCCGGGTGGCATATCACCCTCAAGATAAATCTCAGCCAAAAGGTTGTTGTCTATTTTTTCGAGTACCCGGATGGAGGCAGGCGATAAAGTGTACCGTTTTTCGGAAGTGAAATCGATCCTGAAAAAGCGGAACTGGGTCAATAACATCATGGATAACAGTAGAATTGACCACGGAACGATCTTTTTATACTGAACGGAAAGAATTGTTCTTTTCCATTGTAGGGACAAAGCAGTTAGTAAAAGAAACAGGAAAGCCACAGCAACAAAATAAAACAAATCGCGGCTGTCAAGCATTCCCCTGCTGACGGAATCGTAGTGGGATGAAATACCCAGGGAGATCAGGAATGAAGACCAGGAACCCGACAACAGCAAGTCGGAAATTAATTCAAACCCGGAGAAAAGAAAGAACGACAGCAGAACCGCCAGGACAAAGGCCACGATTTGGTTTTCTGACAGCGAGGAAGCAAAAAGGCCAACAGAGAGAAAAATCAGTGCAAGGAAGAGCAAACCAAGATAGCTGCCCAACGTCGCAGCCACATCCATCACACCTACCGGATGTCCAAGTTGAAAGACGGTATAAAAATAGACCAGCGATAAGATCAGCGTCAGCACAACAATAAAAAACGCAGCAAGAAGCTTGGCAACAATAAGTTGAATGATAGTCATGGGACGTGTCAGCAACAATTCCATGGTTCCGCTCCGCAGTTCTTCGGAAAAAAGGCGCATGGAGATGGCAGGAATCAGGAAAAGGAAAAGCCAGGGCGCCAATTCAAAAAAGGGTGACAAGGAGGCATATCCACCCGTCAGAATATTCATGTTGCCATCAAAAAACCAGAGAAAGAGTCCGGAGATTAATGCAAACACAGTCAGGATCAGATAGGCGATCAATGATCCGAAGAATTGCAGCAGCTCTTTTTTGATCAGGCATAACATAGGCGTAGTTTTATTGGCTTTTAGCTTTTGGTTGATAATCATTGACTAAATTAATCAAATTGAAAATAGGCAATTTCTGTCAGGAAAATTAATAATTATTAGCACCAATGATCTTTTTCCTGTGCTAAAAGCTAAAAGCTAACAGCTATAGGCTAAAAGCTAACAGCCTTTCAACAGCTCCACCATTTCACCGGCAGCCCGTTCGGCACATCCGGGCGGACCAAGCTTGGCCAGCATCAGTTGGTAATTCTGCATCATTTCCTCCCGATAGACGGTATCCTCCAGAATTTTTTTCAGCTCGCCTGATACATTTTCAGGTGTACAGTTACCCTGGAAAAATTCTTTGACAATCTCCTTGTCCATCACCAGGTTGACAAGAGAAAACCATGGTATTTTCAGGAAAAGTTTCTTCAACAGGGTGGTAAACCATCCCAACTCCATGATGTAGCAAACAACTTGTGGCACGTTAATCACGGCAGTTTCGAGGGTCGCTGTCCCGGAAGCCACCAAGGCTGCCCTTGATTGCTGCAACAATTCATACGTTTTCCCGAAAAGGACCGGAATCCGGTTATCCGGCATGATCTCCTGGTACAGGCTGGGTGGAATGGAAGGGGCTCCTGCCAACACGAATTGATAACCGGGAAACCGATCTGCCACTTTCAATAACACGGGCAGTATAAGTTGAATCTCCTGTCGGCGGCTTCCTGCCAGCAAGGCCACAATCGGCAGATCCTTCAGACCATTTTCGCGGATAAACTCCTGGTAGGACTGGTCCTTGTTCGGTCTGACAGCCAGTTCATCCACGGTAGGATTGCCTACATACCGGATGTGGTAATTGTGCTTGTCGTAAAAATCCTTCTCGAACGGAAAAATGGCAAAAAGTTCATCTACATAATTTTTCACCAATTTGACACGATCAGATCTCCACGCCCAGATTTTGGGTGAAATGTAATAAAATGTCTTGATATGATGCGCTTTGGCATACCTTGCCATTCGAAGGTTAAAACCGGGATAATCGACCAGAATGAGCACATCAGGTTGAAACTCGAGCAGCTTTTCTTCTGCCAGCCTGAAGTTTTTTTTGATTTGCTTCAGGTTGATGAGTACGGTAAAAAAGCCCATAAAAGCCATTTCACGGTAGTGCTTGATCAGTGTTCCACCCTGTTCGGCCATCAGATCACCCCCCAAAAAGCAGAAGACAGCTTCCGGGTCTTTCATTTTGATCCCACCCATCAGATGTGAGGCATGCAGGTCGCCTGAGGCTTCTCCGGCTATGATGAAATATCTCATCTTATTGGTTGGTTAAGTAATTATGATCCATTACATTGAAAATTTCAATGCGAAAATCAAAAGTGAATAGACAATGGTAATGGCCATGACACCTCGCCCAGACTTAAACCGGTCGGTGCGGACAAAAAACATAAACGGGAGCAAGTTCGGAAACACCGAAAGACTCATGACATGGACAAATTTGCCGGATTGAATCAGTACCCGGATATATTCTCCAATGGAGATACCGTGAAAACGGAAGAGAAAATAAACCAGAAATATAATCAGTGGCAAACCAAGTCCCAGCAGGAAGCCAAGCCAAAAACGATTCAGTCCGGATCTTTCGGTATAGGCTGCGTTCATCAGTTAATTTTTTGATTGACAATGGCCGGATTGACAACCCATCAAAATGAAGGCGAATTTTGCCGGCGAATAAATTACCAGGGAGTTTCGGGTTCTCAAAATTTCCATTTCTGCATGAATTGAAAAGCGCTATAGGCAGTCAGATCCGTTGTAACAGGCACGATGGAGACAAATCCGTTCAGCAGGGCAAATGTATCTGTATCACGCGCTTCGTTCTCGGCATCATTGAAATAGCCCGTAAGCCAAAAATAGTCGCGGCCATGTGGGTCGGTTCGCTTCTCAAACTCTTCGATCCATTTTCCCCTCGTTTGCCGGGAGAAACTGATCCCTTTCACCTCACCTTTAGGAATATTGACATTGAGACAAACCCCATCAGGCAATCCGAATTCAGCCACTTTTTGAAAGATTCGGGCCACCACTTTTTTGGCTTTGGTAAAATCAGCTTCATGGGAATAGTCATCCAGTGAGAAACCGATAGAGGGAACGCCGTGAATGGATCCTTCGATGGCCGCTCCCATCGTTCCCGAATAAAGTACAGATATAGAGGTATTCGAGCCGTGATTGATACCTGAAATGATGAAATCAGGCAACCGGGCAAGGATTTTGTTACAGGCAAGTTTGATGCAATCCACCGGAGTTCCTGAGCATGAGTAAATCACCAATCCCTCTTCCTCCTGAATTTTATTGATCCGGAGCGGACGTTCAACGGTGATGGCATGTGACATTCCGGAATGCGGAGCATCGGGAGCAACTACCACAATGTTGCCAAAAAGCCGGATCACCTCAATCAATTCAATCAGCCCTTTGGCAAAAACCCCGTCATCATTGGATATCAAAATCAAAGGGCGTTCTTCCATTTTTTGATTATTTTGGTCAAAGATAATCGTTCACTCTGAATTATAAAGTACTTCAAGGACTTCATATACTTAAAGTAATTAAAGTTGCGGAAAACATGTCGGAAATTTGTCATCCGGGCATGCATAACGCAAAGTAATCCAAACTTTAACTACCATAAAATTATTCTAAAATGGTACATTTGCAACTGATATGGTTCCATTGAAAAAAAAAATAGTCTTGCTCGGTACGACCTGGCCCTTCAGGCCTGGCGGAATAGCTACTTTCAATGAACGACTTGCGAGAGCTCTGATCAGCGAAGGGCATGAGGTGATCATCTATACTTTCTCGCTTCAGTACCCCTCATTTCTGTTCCCTGGTAAGGGGCAATACTCCGACCAGCCTGCTCCGAATGATCTGAACATCAAAATAAGGGTCAATTCGGTCAATCCTTTCAACTGGATTTCCGTTGGCAGGGAACTAAAAAAACTGGCGCCGGATCTGCTGATCATTCGTTTCTGGATTCCGCTGATGGCTCCTGCGCTGGGGACCATTGCCCGGATTGCAGGAAGAAACAGGCATACCCGGGTCATTGCCCTGGCCGACAACATCATTCCACACGAGAGAAGGTTTGGAGATCTGATCCTTACAAAATATTTTATCAGGAGTATCGATGGTTTTGTCACTTTATCGCACAAAGTGCTCGACGATTTGAAAAGGCTCAGACCGTCTGCCCCGGTACTTTATACCCCTCATCCGTTGTATGACAATTTTGGTCTGGCGGTATCCCGGGAGGAAGCTTTGAAACAACTTGATCTCGATCCGGATTTCAGATACCTGCTATTTTTTGGATTTATACGTGAATACAAAGGGCTCGACTGGTTGCTGACAGCTTTTGCCGATCAGCGGTTGAGAAAATACAAGGTAAAACTTCTGGTCGCAGGTGAATATTATACCTCACCTCAAAAGTACGAAGAGATCATTCGGGAAAACCACCTGGAGGAACATGTCGTACTTCACACCCAATTTATCGGAGACAACAAGGTGCCGCTCTATTTCAGCGCCGCCGACCTCATTGTCCAGCCGTACAAAAGTGCCACGCAGAGCGGTGTGACACAGATTGCCTATCATTTCGAAAAGCCGATACTGGTGACGGATGTCGGTGGATTGGGTGAGATCGTTCCCAACGGAAAAGTAGGTTATACAGTCTCCCCTGAGCCTGAAGCCATCACGGAAGCGCTCCTCGATTTCCTCGAGAATGACCGAACGGCAGGATTCATCCAAAACATCAAGGTGGAAAAGGGTCGGTTTTCATGGGAAAAAATGGTTGACACGATTGAAAAACTGGACGTGGAAATATTGAAAAATAGGTTAATTTAGAACGGTTAAGTTGTGACACTTTCGGGTGGTCATGCCGATCAAAAAACACGCTATTGTGATTCTTTTTTAGACAAAAATGGATTTGCAGACAGAAATAGAAAAAAGGGAAATTGAGGATTTGTATGAGGAAGTTCTAAAGTCCTTTACAAGACCACTCTCACCCGAGAATGTGCAATTGATACACAAAGCCTATCAGTTCGCATCTTCGGCACACCTTGGCGTGCGGCGAAGGTCAGGTGAGCCCTACATTCTGCATCCTCTTTCCGTCGCTAAAATTGTGGTCAGTGAAATTGGCTTGGGCACTAAATCGGTGGTTGCAGCGATGTTGCATGATGTAGTAGAAGACACAGACTACACGGTCAAAGACATAGAGAAGATGTTTGGCGAAAAAATAGCCATGCTGGTGGACGGGCTGACCAAACTATCCGGAACCTACGACTCCAAGCAGGCCACCAATTTCCGAAAGATGCTGATGACCCTTTCGGATGATGTCAGGGTGATCCTGATCAAACTGGCAGACCGGCTTCACAACATGCGGACGCTGGATTCCATGCCGCAGAACAAACAACTGAAGATATCCTCTGAAACACTCTATATTTTTGCACCGCTGGCGCACAGGCTGGGACTTTATGCCATCAAATGCGAATTGGAAGATCTGAGTCTCAAATTCAAGGATCCTGAGACTTATCGTCAGATAGAACTCAATTTGCACAGTGAACAGGAGCGGATCAATTACCTCGTATATGACTTCACTAAACCGATACAGGCCAAATTGTATGAGGAAAATTTGGATTTCACGGTGAGTGGCAGGACGAAGTCCATCTATTCCATCTACCAGAAGATGCAGACCAAAAACATCTCTTTCGAAGAGGTCTATGATCTGCTTGCCGTCAGGATCGTCTTCAAGCCCAAGGAAAATATTTCAGAAAAAAGACAGTGTTTTGAAATACTTTCGCTCATTACAGATATTTACACCCCCAAACCCGACCGTATCCGGGACTGGATCACCATACCCAAAGCCAATGGTTATGAAGCACTTCACACTACCGTGATGGGACCAAAGGGACAATGGGTGGAGGTACAGATCAGGAGCGAACGCATGGATGAAATTGATGAACGCGGTTTTGCGGCACACTACAAATACAAAGGTGACAGTGCTTCCGAAAGTGAGCTGGACAAGTGGCTGCATAAGATCAGGGAACTGCTTGCCAATCCCGAATCCGATGCACTCGATTTTCTGGATGAATTCAAGCTCAATCTTTTCAGCCGGGAAATTGTCGTCTTTACGCCGAAAGGTGAGATGAAGATGCTGCCAAAAGACTCCACAGTGCTGGATTGCGCCTATGATATCCACACCGCACTTGGGAACCACTGTATCGGAGCCAAGGTAAACCATGCACTGGTATCCATGAGTCATGTCCTGAAAAGCGGCGATCAGGTGGAGATTCTCACCTCAGAAAAACAGTATCCAAAGGCTGAATGGATCAACATTGCCGTTACTGCCAGGGCTAAAACCAAGATCAAGGATTCATTCAAACAAGAACAAAAGAAACACATTGAAGCAGGTCTCAAAAGGCTCACGGAACAGTTTGACAAATTGAGCGTGAAACCATCTTCCAATACTTTCAAAAAACTGCTCCATCACTATGGCTTCCACACCAAAGAGCAGTTGTACGCGGAAATCGGAATGGGTTTAGTTTCCCTCGACAACCTCGAGGAAGTTCTTCAGACGAAAGCCGAAAACAGATTTGTAAAATTCTGGAACCTGACCTTCTCGTCCGATAAGAAAGAGGAGAAGATCGACAAAAAGAAACCATTCCTTCTGACTGAAGATGCCAAACAATCCAATTACAAACTGGCAACCTGCTGTAATCCGATCCCCGGAGACAATGTCGTGGGATTTGTTTCAGACGGAGAACTGATTATTATCCACCGGAAGACTTGCCCAGAGGCGATTAAATTGATGTCGAGCAGGGGCGAGGACATTGTACAGGCTTCGTGGAATAAATTCAAGGTCCTCTCCTACCTCACCCATTTGTATGTCAGAGGTTTCGACCGACAGGGAATGGCCAA
This sequence comes from Prolixibacteraceae bacterium, assembly GCA_037129695.1. Classification (GTDB taxonomy): domain Bacteria; phylum Bacteroidota; class Bacteroidia; order Bacteroidales; family Prolixibacteraceae; genus CAINVV01. Next base: position 16,986 of record JBAXUL010000053.1, on the reverse strand, counting down.
CCAGATCACCAACATCATTTCCAACGAATACGGAATCAACATGCGTTCCATCAATCTCGATGCGCACGACGGCATTTTCGAAGGTCACCTCTACTTGTATATTCACAACACGGAGAACCTCAACACCCTCATTTCCAAACTACAAAAACTAAAGGGAATTGATTCGGTGAGCAGGAAAGATATTTAATACCCGTCCAACCTCAACGTACGAACTTCAGCCGCTTACCCACCTGCTTCGACCACTCGCGGGCCATCAGTTCATGTCCGGCCACCGTGGGATGAACCCCGTCCCACATCCAGTAATCAGGCGCGGCCCGCTTGCAAGCCTTGTCGAAAACGGACTGAAAATCGACGAATACGGCATGGTACTGTTCTGCAAGCCTTGCAACAATTATTTGCCGTTTTTCGAGATCGGCATGGTAAGCCGGCCAATTGTCTTTCACTTTACCGACAGGGAGATTAAACGGGTTGCAAAGGACAAGCAATACTTCGGGAAACTGCGATTTTGTCCTATCCATTAAGGAACGGTAGACTTCTTCAAATTGTTCAGGCGATACTACTGGCGGCCGGTTAAAAACAACGGATGCGGAATCATTGATACCGATCAAAATACTCAACACATCAGGCTTCAGGTCGAGGGTATCCTTTTGCCAGCGGGCTTCCATATCTGTCACTTTGTTTCCACTGACGCCACGGTTGTAAAAAGTCAGTTTCTTTTCAGGATAATCGACCCCCAGCCGACTCGCGATGGAAAACGCATAGCCATGTCCCATGACGTGATTGGGATCCAGATTTCGTCCCCTGTTGCCATCGGTGATGGAATCGCCCTGAAACAGAAACACCAGGTTTTCTCTCTTTCCCGAACTGACTGATTTTCCGGAATCTTCAGCCATGGCACCCATCACAGGCAAACTGCAGGTGGCAAGTCCTGTCAGTGCAAGTTTCCTGACAAAATCACGACGCGAATTCAATTGATTGGTATTCATCCAAAATATTTAATGTTTTATAAAAATGCGAAAGATTGTCGCAGAAAAAAAATAATATAACGATCTGCTAAATCATATTTGATAGGTAAAAATCAGTCACCCAATATTTTCTTCCCAACCACTCTTTGGGCACAGGAACAATGCAAATATTAATAGATCTGTTGTCTTCCGAAAGCATGGCGGACTGGATTTCTATCCGTGTACCATCCGGGCTGAATGTAGGATGCGGATGATCAGCCGCAGTAGTTTTGTGGCCTGCAGTAAGCAACATCATCTCATGGGTATGTCTGTCAATCAGGTAAAGTTCGCGATCGAAACAATCACCCACAACGAATCTCCCATCAGATGAGCCACTTACATGCCAAAACCCGCTTCCTTTGGGTATTTGTCCTGCAATGGTCATCTCTCGGGTATTGATGTTGACAATTCCGAGTCCGGAAGGTTTTTCGCGCGTGCCGGATGGTCCCCAGGCGGGATCCAGTCCTGGATCCACCACCTTGATGCCTGTTCCGGTAACCGTTTCACCCGTCGAACCCTGAATTCTCCGATGCCCCATGATGGCGAATGCCACCTCATCATGGCTGATCACTGCTTCGTGGGTCACCCATTCATAAGGAGTTTCCGGGTACAGTGGTCGCAGACCTGTTCCGTCAGCCTGCACAAACCAGGTACGCTGAGGCGCTTTTCCACCAGTTTCCCAACAAAAAATAATTTGACCGGGAACCCAAGGATTGCTTTGAATATGACCAATCTGAAAAGGGACTGATACAACATATTTTATTTCACCGGTGCGGACGTTCATCCCTGCGATACCGGCAGGACCGGCACCCATGTTCCTTGGACCAAAATTTCCTTCAATAACCGTGCCTGAAGGCAGGTGTTTCCGTGCTTCCGTCTGACCAACCCTGAACCATGCCCATTCTTCTCCTCCGTCAAGGGCCATATCACCGCCGGCTTCCAATTCGGGTGGAGTTGTTCCGCAAATCCGCTGGTATACGGAGGTCTCCCTGAGTTTCCCTGACTGACTGTCAGCAAACAGTTTGGCAAGATCCACCTCCACAATTTCGAGGGTGTTTTTAGCAGATTCATTGGCGCTTTTCCGCATGAAATAGAGTTTCATGGATTGGCGGGCCACATTCAGCATTCCGGTATATCCTCCTTCGGATACCTGAACAAGGTCGCCTGATTCTTCATTGACAGCCATCACCTCCCCCTTCACCCGGTCTGACCTGAAAATGATCCATCTGCCGTCGGATGTCCACTGATTGTGGGTTTGATAGATCTTTCCGTCACCCTTCGGTGTGCTGGTTAAAAAAGTAAGTTGAACCCCTGTCACAGGATCTTTCACGATTTTCTTTTCTGAAGGGAAGCGTTTACCTATCTGGGCCTTCGAATCTGGATAAATTCCAATGTTGATGGCAAAGCAGATAAAAAATGCAACAATTAGATTTTTCCCCATTGGCTTTACAATTTTTTCAAGAATCATTATATTATAGATTACAATTCCTTCCTGTTCTTGGTGGTTTTGCTCCTGAACTTAACCACAAAGGTCTCCAGGGAAAACACAAAGGACACCAGGTCTGACATCAAAAACAAAGTCAATTAAAAGGCATCACCTCAAAATTAAACAAAAAATATAAACCGCCTTATTAAAACCTTAACCAACTTTAACATACTGATTGATTGTGAAGTAATAATTTCACTACTTTTAAAACTTCAACGGTAAACCTGAACTCATGACCAAGAGAGCGACTCTTATTTTTTCAATAATCTGTATTTCAACACTATCAACTTTTTCCCAGGGGATTCGCGGCAGGATTACCACTTCGGGTGGTGAAACCATTCCCTATGCAAGTATATATGTTCCCGGATTATCAACAGGAACCACTTCCAACAAGGAAGGCAACTATGAGCTGAAAATGCCGGAAGGCAAATACACTATATTGTTTCAATATCTGGGATACCAAACCGTTTCTAAAGAGGTAGCCATCGGCACGACATTTCAAAACATCGACATTTCACTTTCATCGCAGAGTTACATGATTCCCGAAATTGAAGTTCTGGCTTCGGGGGAAGATCCAGCCTGGTACATCATGCGTAAAGCCATAGCCATGGCACCTTATTACCGTCAACAAGTATCCAAATATTCATGTAAAGTTTACCTGAAAGGAACAGGGCTGTTTGAAAAAATTCCTTTCCTGCTGGAGAAGCAAATGAAAAAAGAGGGGCTCAATGAAAATCAGCCATTCGTCATGGAAACGCTGAGCAAAATTGATTTTGAGCTTCCCAACCAGGTGAATCAGCAGGTCTTGGCCATGCGGTCGTCGGGTCAGCAGAACAATACCTCGCCGATGGGAATGATCACCAACAACCTTTATGATGCTGAAAAATATGGGGTCGTATCACCGGTAGGTCCTACGGCGCTGAAAATGTACGATTTTAAGCTGGAAGGTGTTTTCGAGGATCAGGGCCGGTCTGTCGCAAAAATAAAGGTAACCCCAAAAGCAAGCGGCAACAATGTTTTCTCGGGATTTATCTTCATTGCCAAACAATACTGGAATATTCACTCCGCTGATTTGCAGTTGCATATCCCGATGACCGAGGTGAGGGTGCATCTGGTTTATGCCGAAGTGAACAAAAATACCTGGATGCCGGTCAGTATGGATTTTGACATGAATTTTGCAGCATTCGGGCTCAAGATGAAATACAAATATGTAGCCTCCATCAGCGAATATAAAACCGTTCTTAATCCAACTCTGGACCATTCCTTCCTGGATAAAATCAAGAATGAACAACTGGCGGAACAGCAAATGATCAGGCAGATTACAGAAGGAAATAACAAGGCCTCCAATCAACCGAAAGTAAAAGCCAGGCAAAAGCGAATCGAAGTATTGATGCAAAAAACGGAATTAAGCAACCATGAATCCGTTCAACTGAATCAACTCATTGAAAAAGAGATCAAACGAACCAGTCCTCCAGAACCGCTCGAAATCAAATCGACTTTCCACGTCAGTCAGAAAGTGGTGAACAACGATTCGGTCTATTGGTTGGTGCACAGGCCTATCCCGTTAACATCGGGGGAAAAGAACAGTTTTGTCAAAAAGGATTCATTCATCCGTATTTCATCCACACCAAGGTACCAGGATTCTGTCCGCGATTCGAGACGGAAATTCAAGGTCAAATACCTGATTGCCGGAAAGAGCTACAACTATTCGGTGGATTCTATCCGGAAAAATGAAATATTCGACACGCCCAACCTGATCAATCCGACGGCATTTTCATTCAACACGGTGGACGGATTGCGGATGGAACTGCCCTTCAGCTATTACAAGGCAGATACGACGGGTCATACCTTACGGCTGAATTCCGAAATCGGCTATGCTTTCGTTCGCCAGAAACTGGATGCCTCATTTTCCTATAGCCAGCGTTTCAGAGGACTGAAAAACACCTGGCTAACTGCTTCAGCGGGAACTACCACGCAGGATTTCAACCGGACTTCCGGCATGTCAACCCTGACCAACGAATTCTATACCCTGTTCCTGAAAGAAAACGACAAGAAATTCTACCGTCGTGATTTCATCCAGCTGGCTGTCAACAGCGACCTCTTCAATGGACTGACCCTGAGTGAGACTTATGAATACAGCTCCAACAGCGCACTGGAAAACCATTCGGCTTTTACCTTCATCGACGATAAAACCAAGCAATTTTCTTCCAACATTCCGGTCAACAATGCGCTTGAGAAATGGCAAACGGAAAATCATCAATCGCTGATTGGCAAATTTGTACTCGATTATACACCCTATAACCGCTACCGCATCCGGGATGGAAGGAAAGTGTATGCCGGCAGCAAGTATCCTACATTTTCACTGGGATACAAAAGCTCATTGTCCAATTTCCTTGGCAACGATTCGCGGTTCGACCTGCTCAGACTAGGCATCAGGCATAAAATCGACTATGGATTTGACAATCATTTTTCCTACCAGGTAAATGCGGGTAAATTTCTGAACAGCAGTCATGTTTACTTTGAGGATTTTCAACATTTCAATACCCAACCCACGGCATTTCTCTTTTCTTCACCGGAAAACAGTTTCAGATTGTTGCCATTTTACCGGTTTTCAACAGTAAATCAGTACGTGGAGGCTCATGCCAGCTACCAAACCAACCGCTTGCTGCTGAAATGGTTACCCCTTATCAGAAAATCCGCCATGTCCGAAATACTGTTTGTCAACTACCTTTCTACTCCGGAAATAAAGAATTACGTCGAAACGGGTTATGGTTTCACCAACCTGTTTCTGTTCTTTAGTGCGGAAATAGTGGCCGGTTTTGAAAACGGAAGTTTTAGATCTGTAGGGTTGAAGGTGAATCTGGACTTCAAATAATCGGAGGCTGGACAAATTGATTTCATTAATCCCGGCAGGGATTTGATGTGGGTAGAAAATTAGCATTTGGTCATTATCTTGTCCCGTACGGGACGAAACAGGCTATTAAACATTGGATTTCTACCCATATATTATACCTCTTGCATAATGATTTTTAGAATTTAGACGTTTCCCTAATATTTCCCGTGTTTTTTGCATAATTCGATAAAACGGACAACCCTGTCGGGGGAAACATCATTCTGGATGATATGTGCCGGAGCGATCATATACCCACCATTTTTACCAAGAATACTGATTTTTTGGAGAATGTCATTTTCAAGTTCTGCATTTGTTCCTTTTGGTAGTAGATCCTGCTGGTCAATGGCCCCCCAGAAAGAAAATTGGTCGCCGAAATGATCCTTCATATCCTGTGGTAAATGTCCGGGAACGCCGGGTTGCACCGGATTGAATACTTCGAATCCGATTTCCCTGATATCGTCCAGCAGATCGGCCACCGCGCCATCGCAATGAAGGATCGGGATAATATCCGGTTTGGCTTCCTTGAAGCGATCAATCATCCGTTTGTAAATCGGCTTCAATTGTTCGCGGAACGTTTCAGGTGGTATGATCAGACTGGCCTGCGTTCCGAAATCGTCACCAAACCAAATGGCGTCCACCCCTTTTTCAATGAGCCTGAGTCCAATTTGGGTCTGGAACTCCGCACACGCTTCGAACAACGGGATGACGTACTCTGTCTCCATCATCATATCCACCAGCAATTTTTCCATACCGACAAGCTGATGGGCCAAAGAAAAAACGGTCACCTCGATGTCTCCAAAAATCAGGAATTCATCGCTATATTTTTTAACCAGCATTTCTGCGTCCCGGTAACGGCCTGGGGCGTCCGGATCGGGAAATGAAAAAGCATCAATGTCTGCTGTTGTTTCGGCATTGGCCAATGGATAATTAATCACTTCCACGTAAATGTCACCCTGGCGCATGCGCATTTTGTATTCATTGAGCCAGGTACCATCGGCCTCTTTGACGATCCTGTAATCGTCAGAAACGGATGCACCGGTAATCACCACATCACTACCCATTGCCACCCTCAACTCGTTGGCACTGATGCGGTAAGTGACATCTTCGTACAGATTTTCGGTGTAGTTAACAGGAATGCCCAACTTTTGGCCAAAATGATCGGCCAACTGCCGGCACAAGTCAAATTGCACAGGAACCCGGTCGGGTAATCCTTCCATCCGTTTGAATGCTCTTAAAACTCGTTCCCTTGAATTCATAGTAATTGTATTAAAAACACCAAATCCAATGTTGCTTGAAAGGAATTATTAATAGGTCATTTTTACCGCAGAGACACGCAAAGTTCTACGCTGAGTTTTGCAAAGAAATTCTACCTAAATCTGTCTCTGCGATTCTTTGCGACTTCTCTGAGCTCTTTGCGTTAAGGTTCCTAATTCATAATAACATTAACGCTACAACAATGAATTGAAAATGTGAATATCTATTCTTGATGAAAAACTTCTTTTAATGTATTGGCTACAGGCGAATTATCGGGATTACATTCCATGATATCAGCCATGTAAGCCCACCATTTTTTCACAATCTCAGTTTGTGGCAGCAGGTCAGAAGTATGGTCATCCGTGAGTTTCTGAAAAGCAAATAACGTCAGAGTCCCTTCATCAAGGAAGATGGAATAATCGGAAACACCTGCCTTTGACAATTCTTCCGCCAGTTCGGGCCAGATTTCATCGTGGCGTTTTTTGTATTCCTGTTCGAAACCCGGCAGGAGTTTCATTTTAAATGCGTTGCGGATCATAAAGTTAGCTTTTGATTAAATTACTACATTCGAGCCTTTGGCCATTATCTTCTCTTTAATGCCTTTTCAATTGCCTTGTCTGCAATGACTTCCATCACCTTGTAACCTTCCTTGTTGGGATGCACGCCATCTTTGGAGTACTCAATTTTCATTCCCTGCCTGTCGTCAACGACAGAGGAGAAATAATCCAGGTAATCGCAACCATGGCTGGCGGCATACTCCTTAATCCATTTGTTGACGGCAATGATCTTCCCGGCAGGTTCCAGTCCCGGTTTCCAGGGGTAATCAAATACCGGCAAAATTGAACAAAGAATTACTTTGATTTTATTTGCTTTTGCCAGTTCAGCCATGGAAGCCAGATTGTCTTCGATCATTTCGAGGGTGGAAGGTCCGGTATTTCCGGCAATATCATTGGTTCCGCCAAGAATCAGCACCACTTTAGGCTTCAGGTTGATCACATCGGCCCTGAATCTGACCAGCATCTGGGGAGTGGTTTGACCGCTGATGCCCCTGTCTACATAAGATTTCCCTTCAAAAAATTCAGGTGAAATCCTGATCCATCCATCGGTGATGGAGTTCCCCATAAAGACGACCCTCTTCTCTCCGTCTTTTGGCAGACCAAGTTTTTCGTTGGCTTCGCGGTAGCGAGCGAAGTTAGGCCAGTCGTTTTTAGTCCGCAAAAGTTGTTCGTTCTCTTTTGTCAGTTGTTCAACCGTCTTACCTGAAGTGGCGACAGAAGCGGGTAAATTTTGTCCGTCAGTGAGAAGGGCAAAACCGAGAAAAGTCAGCAGAAACAAGCCTTTCATTCCAAATGTCCTCATCTTTGTTTGATTGTATGGTTAAGTGAGCTAATTTAAGAAATTGTAGTTGCGTTTGCGACAACCTGTCAATTTATTTGATAAGCTGTTGAAATAGTAACCTTACCGGCCCCAGCAACCCTGATTCCCGAAGATACTTCTCCTTGTCGGGTCCGTTGAATAAATACTTCAAGACCGTGTTGTTAGTTACACACAAAACAATGAAAATTCAGGAGAATTTTAAAAGCAGCGTTTCCGCAAAAACGAACTGGTCTTAACCCTGATAGTTAAAAAACATGCACTGCTGTTCATTTTTTATTTGGTATTGGACATTATTGAATTTACTTTGTCCTAAATTTGTGCAGATTGCTTTTTTCGCGCAAAGCCCGCAAAGAAATGCAAAGTTTAATACCGCTATCTTTGCTGTACCAGCGATCATTTCGGAAAAATTTCCAGAATAATCCGTTGATAGGTTTATTAATATATTTGACAGACTACAAAAACAATTTTACACACAACTAAATCACAAGTAGATGAAGAAAGTACTGTTTTTTTTAATGTTGGGAATAATGGCAGTTACCTCAAAGGTAGCCGTTTCTCAGGAAACACGGCCCGGACCTCAACCGGCGGCTGAAACCGGAGAGAAATTCCGAGTTGGAATGGCCGGCTTTACCTTTGCCAAATTTGACCTGACCAAGACGCTTGAAACCATGCAAAAGGTTGATGTTCATTACCTGTGTATCAAGGATTTTCATTTACCACTGAACAGCACAGATGAGCAAATCGCCGCATTCCATGCTAAACTCAAAGAAAAAGGAGTCACAGGTTATGCTGTTGGACCAATTTACATGAAATCTGAGGCTGAAATCGATAAGGCATTCGCGTATGCCAAAAGAGTTGGCGTTAAACTCATTATTGGCGTTCCTGATTACAACCTGCTTCCTTATGTCGATCAAAAAGTGAAAGAGTACGGTTTCAATTATGCCATCCACCTGCATGGCCCTGACATCAAAACCTATCCCGATGCTGAGGATGTCTGGAACCATGTCAAAGACCTCGATCCCCGTATCGGCATGTGCCTGGATATTGGGCATGATACAAGAAACGGAAAAGATCCTGTGGCAGATCTCAAAAAATACAAATCCCGCGTTTTCGACATTCACATCAAGGACGTAACAGGGAGAACCCGACTGGGATATTCACTGGAAGTTGGCCGCGGTGTCATCGATTTTCCTGCATTCGTGAAAATGTTACGCAAAGTCGGCTATACAGGCGTCTGCAGCCTTGAACATGAAATCAACATGGACAATCCGTTCATGGGTATTGCCGAAGACATTGGCTATTTCAGGGCTGTCATACGGACAACAAAAAAATAACACGCATATTGATTATCAGAAGATTGTTTCGTCATTCCTTCTCGCAATGACGAAGCAATCTATTGACAATCAAATACCATCCATTTAAAATGGATGCCGGTTGAAATAATCCACCAGATTTTTAGGCCTGTAATGACGGTCATTTTTAAATCTCTCAACGACTGAGGGATGAAGAAATTCGTTCGTTGAACCATTTCCGGAAACTTCCACTCCTATCGGCCGGACAAATTCAGACTGAAGTTGATAAAATCCGGTACGTGATTCGTGTTTTGGAGCCATGGCTTCCGGACCTAGTTTCATGTCATCCAATTGCAGGTTGCAACTTTGAGCTTTCGATGCCATCCATTGCAGGGCAATGTCTGACAATCCTGCTTCTGCATATCCCCCACCAACATCAGAATGGACACCTGTAAACCAAACCTGCTCCAGAACCTGATTTTTAACCCCTGGCTGCTGGTGCCAAAGTGCTGCTTCAAAATTTTTCCTTTTTTCATCAATGGCCATCGCATGAAATGCAAAACTGATTTTTGTGGATAATTCAGTGTCATGAAATTGGTTGCGCCTACTGGCGATACTCTTTAAAAAAAGCGGATTTCCCAATGCACCAACCGTATCCCACACACCAACAAATTTGATGAGTGTGACCTCCTCCACCGCAAAAGTTCTTCTAAACAGGGTTGATTCTATTTCACGAGGCTGATACCGGGGGTGCCTGGAGTGGTAGATTGAAAAAGCCCTTGGTATCTGATCCAGGTTTTCAACAGCTAATATACCTGAATTCCTGATCAGGCCGGCCAGACTACGAACGGTGAATGCCCCCCTGCTGAATCCGAAAAGGAAGAGTTCATCACCTGGTTCGTAAGTTTGTATGATAAACTGGTAAGCCTGCAATATGTTTTCAGAAATACCGGTCCCGGTGGCTCCGTCAAATATCTTTTTGAATATACTGCCTTCACTCCCAACCCCATTGTGGTAATACATTACCTGCGGGCTTCCATCCAAAGAATGATGGCTGAGGGCACTGGCCATCTTAACTACATTGGTCTGGCAGGGTTTTCCATTTTCCATTTCATCGGGCGTATTCCATGTCCCATCACAAAAAATTGCAATTCTTTTCATCATAAAGTAGGTTAAAGTTGATTCCTGATAAATGCATTAAACGGTTGATTGTTTTGGATTATTTTTGGGATTGGAATCGGCTGACGGATTCCGTAATTTCATCAGTTTAGTCAGCAAGTCAAACCAGAAAGGAGCACCCAAAGAGATGGCCAGAGCAGTGATCAGCCAGCCCAGAAGAGATTTACCAATACCGGGCAAATCAATAGAACTGAATTGTTCCGGTTGCCACCCTATTCCCAGGAGGCCGTTGGTTTTGGAGATATCTGCCCGGATCAAAGAGTCAGCCCGGTTATAAAGCTTGCTTTCATGCTCTTTTAACAACTCGAGTTGCTCCAGATCGGATGCAAGTGCCAATTGCTTCATTTCTGCCGAATCAGCATTTGCACCAGTAACATTCTGAAGTTTTCCTTTCAGCAAAGCTATTTCCCGATTTATGTCAGGGTGTGATTTTGTAAAGACATCTGCTTGCTGGACAATCTGCTCCCTTACTTTAGGATCTTTCTCCAATTTACTGACTATTTTTAGTGTATCCACATTAAAAAGGATCACAATGGCAAGTCCTACCATGAATACAATAAATTGGGTATGTCGTTTGTACCAGCCGGTCGTGCGCTCCATCGTTTCTTCAAACCAGTGCTCGAGGGATTCCTTGAATTTGGAAACATCACCTTTGGCATCTGCCCAAAGCGAATTGAGGTAACTCAATGTTTGATCCCCAATGCCGGAGGTTCCCCATTTGATTTTTTTATCATCCAGCGACTGCTGAATCATTGGAACCACATCATCACCGGGCCTTACTATTTCACCACGAAGCAGATCCGTCAAAACCTTCGAGAAAGTTTCCTTGTCAATATGGGCTGGAGCGCTATGTCTTTTATTTTCACCCAGGAATTTGATCAATGGATGATTATAAAAATCATAGGAAAGGGAGTGCTTTCCGCCCAAATTTCCTTTCAACTTAAACAAATGGGTCAGACTGGTAAATGCGGATTTGAACTTATCCTCATCCTCAAGCATCCTGACAATGGCACGTTGCAAAATTTTAGCCCTGAAATTGAAAACCGTTGCAATCATCTCCTGAATGATGGTTACCAACAAACTGTAAAGCAAATAGATAAACACCAATCCAATCACGACATCCAACACCACAGAATTAAACATAGCATAAAGAATTGTTGTGCCTACTCTTTAATCAGGATTTTCGGCAACTCCTGCTCGGCCAAAAAACACCGGAAACGATAATGAATACTGAGTAAAATTTGATCATTGATGGATTATACGGGAGTTTTGATATTGGGAAACAAACAATTATTGTTTTTTGTCAAGGCCTGTAACAAGAAATTTTCCAGTTTGGTCAATCAGGTATAAAAAACAGGCAAGAAGTCAAAAAATGATGGTCCAAATTTCCTGAATTTCGATATGGAAAATCATTTTTAGGCGGAGGTTTGATGATTTGGTGAGCCTAAATTACGGAGATTCACAAAATAAAACAAGAAAGTATGACACAATGTAGGCAAAATTCCAAATTTTCTATTTTCAGATAAAAATATGTTATTCAACAGTTATTGTTAAATACAGTCATAATCCTTATAAAAGTAATAAATACTTTTATAAGTTTGAAGAGAATAATTGAAAATGACCGGAGAAATAGTACTTCCAATGCGCACTAAAAATTATGAAAATCATCCCAAACATTATGTCGCTGTCGACTGTTCTATTTTTGGCTATGAAGAGGGAGAATTAAAACTGTTGCTTTACCCGAGGGGTTTCGAACCGGCCAGGGGTAAATGGTCACTGATGGGAGGTTTTGTAGAGGAATTTGAATCGTTGGAAGAAGCTGCCAGAAGGGTTTTATTGCAGACAACAGGAAGGCACAATATCTTTCTTGAACAAGCGGCTGCTTTTTCAAAACCTGGTCGTGACCCGGGAGCCAGAGTAATCAGCATGACTTTTGTAGCCCTGATCCGAATTGACATGCACGACAAGGTGCTGGTAAGGGAAAGCGGAGCCCAATGGTGGCCTGTCACCCAACTTCCGGAGCTGATTTTCGACCATGAGGAAATGATTCAGAATGCATTGGCACTGTTGCAGCAAAAAGCCAGCATCAACCTGATTGGCAAAGAATTGTTTCCTGAGTTGTTTACCCTGATTCAACTGAAAACGCTCTATGAAGGAATATTTCAGCGAACTTTTGACAATGGAAATTTCAGGAAAAAAGTCCTGTCACTCGACATTCTTGAACGTTCCAATGAAAAAAATACTTCAGAATCAAAGAAGGGTGCCTTTTACTATCGGTTCAAAGAGTTGGAAACCGGTTTGCGCTCAGAAAGAATCGTCAAATTTCCGTAGTATCAATATTCTCGCTCCTGCTTCAACTCGATAAAAGGCATACAGCCAACAAATTAAAGACCATGCATCAAATAGAAATGAACATATTAACAAATAATAATTCCCACATGAACAAAGGAACATTAAAAAACGCTGAAGTTTGGTTCGTAACAGGAAGTCAACACCTGTACGGTCCAAAAACACTCGAGCAGGTCAAGGATAATTCTACAGCGATAGCCGGTGCATTCGATGCCTCAAGCCACATCCCGGTTAGGGTAGTTTTTAAACCTGTCGTTAAAACCCCTGACGAAATAACAGAACTATGCAAAGCCGCCAACAATTCGCCTGAATGTATCGGACTGATATGTTGGATGCACACCTTTTCTCCCGCCAAAATGTGGATTGCCGGCCTCCTAAGCCTGCAAAAACCTTTTGTCCATTTGCATACCCAATTTAACCGTGATCTGCCCTGGGGAGAAATTGACATGGACTTTATGAACCTGAACCAATCTGCCCATGGAGATCGTGAATTTGGTTTCATCGGCAGCCGTCTGCGTATTCAGCGAAAAGTAGTAGTCGGACACTGGCAGGAGGAAAAAGTGCAGCAAAAAATTGGATTATGGACCCGGGCTGCGGCAGGATGGAACGAATTACGACACTTGAAAGTGGCACGCTGGGGCGACAATATGCGTGAAGTGGCTGTCACAGAAGGAGATAAAGTAGAGGCTCAAATCAAATTGGGTGTTTCTGTCAATGGTTTCGGGGTCAGCGATCTGGTAAAATTCGTCAATGAGGTTACAGAGGTTGCCATCAACGCGCTTGCTGCTGAAATTGAATCAAAATATGACATGATGGATTCGCTGAAGAATGGCGGCTCTGAACATGAATCATTGCGTGAGTCCTGCAGGATAGAACTCGGAATGCGAGCTTTCCTCGAAAAAGGTGGATTCATGGCTTTCACGACCACTTTTGAGGATTTACATGGATTGGCGCAACTGCCTGGTTTTGCAGTACAACGTTTAATGGCAGATGGTTACGGCTTTGGTGGAGAGGGCGACTGGAAAACTGCGGCGATGGTTCGTACCATGAAAGTAATGGCCGAAGGAATGGTGGGAGGAACTTCCTTCATGGAAGATTACACCTACCATCTCCATCCTTCAGGCGCCAAAGTATTGGGAGCGCACATGCTCGAAGTCTGCGAATCCATTGCCCAGGAAAAACCGAGGGTCGAGATACATAAATTGGGAATCGGAGGAAAAGCTGATCCGGTCAGGTCGAAGTTTACCGTAAAACCCGGACAAGCATTGAATGCCTCCCTGATCGATATGGGAAATCGCTTCCGGTTAATTGTCAATGAGGTTGAAGTTGTTCCATTGGATGCCCCGATGCCTAAACTTCCGGTAGCCAGTGCCTTGTGGATACCAAAACCAAATCTGGAAATCGGTGCCGGAGCCTGGATTCTTGCCGGTGGAGCCCACCATACCTCCTTCTCGCAAGCCATCCCGGCTGAAGTATTGGAAGATTTCGCCGAAATGGCAGGCATTGAATACCTTGCTATTGACGACAAAACCAACATTTCCGATTTCAAAAAGGAATTGCGCTGGAATGATTTGTATTATCATCTTTCGAAGGGAATCTAGGAGGAAAGCTAAAAGCTATTAGCTGTTAGCTTTTGGAATTCGACCTTTTTATCAATCAGTTTATTTTGATCGGATTTTACATAAATACTCGGTTAAACATAAAAATTGATGAAAAGAAGAAATAATTAAAATTATCAATTCGGCAAAAGTCAATATTAATGCATCAAATAGCTAACAGCTAAAAGCTAAATCAACAAACTAACACGCTTACCTCATGAACTGGACTTCTCAAGAATTTATTTGGCTCGACTGGGCAATTATTGCGGTCGGCATTTTGGCTGTCAGCTGGGCTGTATGGCGTTCCATACAAAAGCACAACCGTTTGCAAAAAGGAGCCGACAGTGAAGATTATCTGTTTGGCAAGGGTGAACCATGGTACATTATTGGTGCGGCTATCTTTGCTGCCAATATCGGTTCCGAACATCTTGTGGGACTTGCCGGCACAGGTGCAAAGTCAGGTGTTGCTATGGCGCACTGGGAGATGCACGGCTGGATGATCCTGATTTTGGGATGGCTCTTTGTACCTTTTTACCAATTGATGAATAATAAGTTGGGTAAAATTATCACCATGCCCGACTTCCTCAAAAACCGCTACACCCCCCGAACTGGTTCCTGGCTTTCTATCATTACACTGATTGCCTACGTGCTGACCAAAGTGAGTGTAACCGCGTTTACCGGAGGTATATTCATGGAGAGTCTTCTTGGCTTGCCTTTCTGGTACGGGGCTATTGGTTTGATATTATTGACAGGAGTATTTACAGTATTGGGTGGCATGAAGGGTGTGATGACCCTGTCGGCCATTCAGACGCCTATACTTATCATTGGTTCATTCCTTGTGCTTTTCCTGGGCTTGTCGGCACTGGGAGATGGCAGTATTGCGCATGGCTGGACGGCAATGATTGACTACACCAAATCACTAAATGTAGGAGCCAACGGTGTTGCATACGGCACAAACCACTTGTTCCACTTCGAAACGGGCAACCCGTTGTATGATGAATATCCTGGTGTTTGGGTGTTTCTCGGAGCGTCAATCATTGGTCTTTGGTATTGGGCCACCGACCAGCACATTGTTCAACGAGTACTCGGACAGCGAAAAGGTGAGGCCAGCGACGTAGTAATGATGCGCGCTCGCAGAGGGACTATTGCTGCAGGTTATTTTAAATTGTTGCCTGTATTTATGTTTCTGATTCCGGGTATGGTTGCAGCAGCATTGGCGGCACGTCCCGGCAGCGGTTTTACATTAGAGAATCCTGATATGGCCTTTGGTTCAATGGTAAAGTTTGTATTACCCGCCGGGGTGAAGGGGATAGTAACCATCGGCTTTATTTCGGCCTTGGTTGCTTCTTTGGCGGCATTCTTCAACTCATGCGCGACACTCTATACTGAAGACTTTTATAAGCCAATGTTCAAAGGCAAAAGCGAGGCCAGATACGTTTTGGTAGGCCGTATTGCAACAATTGTGGTTGTGTTTCTTGGAATTATATGGATACCAATCATGATGAGTCTTGGCAGCCTTTACGACTATATACAAGGCATTCAATCATTGCTTGCGCCTTCGATGGTGGCTGTATTCGTACTCGGAATATTTTCTAAACGGATTACACCCAAGGCTGGTGAGACAGGTATGATCGTGGGCTTTATTCTCGGTATGGTCCGATTGCTCACTAACATCATAACTCATACAGGTAAGGACATCATGACAGGTTGGCATTGGGAATCCACAACATGGTTTTGGCGAACCAATTGGCTTATCTTTGAGGTTTGGTTGCTTGTCTTTATCATGTTGATGATGGTTGTGGTATCGTTTTTCACGCCAAAACCAACCGCTCAACAGATTGAGTTTATCACCTTCGACGGCGATTACAAAACACTTCTCCGGAATAGCTGGAACAAATGGGATGTCATTGCTTCACTGGGTGTAGTAGCTGCCTGCGTGGCGTTTTATGCGTATTTCTGGTAGGAGGAAGGTGTTGGCTGTTAGCTTTTAGTTGTGAGTGATTTTAGTATAATAAGCATTAAGTATTTTTTGAAAATCTGTAAGAAGAGGGAAAATCTCATTTGCAATTGAAGAATCTCCGATATTAATTGTTTGGTAGATGATCAATTGAGTTTCAAGCTCAAATGCAAAACCTAAGGCAATTTCGAGAAAACGGGCAAGTTCTTTATCGCTTTTTCTGCTGCATCCTTCAGCAATATTGGAAGGCATAGAAACAGCAGCTCTTGTGATTTGGGAACGCATGCCAAACTTCTCTTCAGTGGGCAAACTTGTGGCAAAAAAGCAAACATCTGCTGTAATTTTAACCGCATTTTGCCAAATTAAAAGACTTCTGAAATTTCTCATCTTTCCTTTAATTTAATTATACCTTCAATCCTTAAATTTGATGTCTACTAATAAAGTTACCATAAAATAAACAATTTTCAGAAAGCTAACAGCTAAAAGCTAACAGCTAACAGCTAACAGCTAACAGCTAACAGCTAACAGCTAACAGCTAATATCTATCCGCTAAATACAAACCAATGTACAACGATCTAAAAAAGCGTGCGTTCGAAG
>JBAXUL010000052.1:0-25707 GCA_037129695.1 Prolixibacteraceae bacterium | reverse complement strand
GTTCTTTGAACTGACATCTCAAAATTTATTGTAATTTTGCATACTTTTAACATGCCGGGGAAAATGCGACCCATGGCAAACCACCTTTTTACAGGTGATTTTTGCTGAACTTGGCATGATTCTTGCAATTGAAGATTGTTTTTTAAAAGATAAACAAAATAATTATGGCAGGTACCGAACTATTCGGACAAGAAGAGCGAAAAGAGGTAATGGATGTTCTTGAAACAGGTGTTCTTTTTCGTTACAATCATGATGCTCAGCGCAATGGAGTTTTTAAGGCCAAAATTTTTGAAAAGGAATTCAGCACTTATCTTGGGGCAAAACATACACATTTCTGTGCCAGCGGTACAGCAGCAGATTCTTTGTCACTTGCTTGCTGCGGAATTGGATACGGAGATGAAGTGATTGTTCCGCCTTATGGATTTATTGCTCCCATCGAAGCCGTTCTTCTGGCTGGAGCTATTCCTGTGTTTGCAGAGATCGATGAAACCTTGTGCTTAAGTCCTGAGGGAATTGAGAAGGCAATCACACCCCGTACCAAAGCCGTATTGTTGATTCAGGTATTTGGTTCAATGGCTAAAATGGATGAGATTCTTGCTGTTTGCGAAAAAAACAACCTGATCCTTATCGAAGATGCCGCTCCGGCTCTCGGCGGCAGTTACAAAGGGAAAATGCTTGGAAATTTTGGCAAAATGTCGGCTTTTTCCTTTGATTACTATAAAATTATCACAGCTGGCGAGGGAGGTGCGATTGCAACGAATGATGACGAATTGTACGAACTTGCACATAAATATTCTGACCATGGCCACGACCATGTCGGTGAGGCCAGAGGCGCAGAACAGCACCCCATTCTGGGATACAACTACCGCGGTTCAGAATTGGGTGCGGCTGTAGTCCTGGCGCAGTTGAGGAAACTGCCCTATATGATTGAAAAACAGAAAAAACATCAGCATATATTAAAACAGGTACTTCTTGAGTTTCCTGAAATAAAGCCAAGACTGGTTCCTGATGAAAATGGCGACTCTGCCACATTCCTCTCTTTCTTTCTGCCTGACAACGAGAAAGCGGTCAAAACTTTTGAGGAGTTTCAAAAAGAGGGACTAAGCGCCTCTTATTGGTACAGGAATAATTTCCATTACCACCGCCAATGGGGCCATCTGAAGGAGTTGAAGTCTATTTTCAATCTTCCGGTCATGAAAATCAACAACGTTCCTGATTACCGAAAGCTGGAAGTTCCTCAATCGGATGCCATCATGCAGCGATTGATGATGACCCAGATCATGGTGAACTGGAGTGATGGAGAACTGGATACGCTGGTCTCAAAAATGAGGTCCGCGCTTAAAATTGCACTTAAATAAAATAAATATGTTTAGAAATTTGAAAGCCGTTGGCCGAGTTCTTTATGGAAGGAACAGCTTCGACCAACTGGATGATGTAATGAGTGAATTAAGGGTAGACAAGGACTCCTATGTCCTGTTTCTGCTTGACGAATATTTTGATGGCAAGGATTTAATGAAACGGATTCCTGTTCAGCCTCAGGATATTCTGAAAATTATTGAGATAAAAGACGAACCCAAAACGAGTATAGTGGATGAAATCGTTGCTGAGGTGATGAGCCTGGGCAAAGGTATTCCTGTTTCAGTAGTAGGTATTGGTGGCGGAAGTGTGATGGATTATGCCAAAGCTACCAGGCTCATGTTTAACAATGAAGGTTCTTCCGCATTGTATCAGGGACTTGATCTGATTAAGAACAAAGGTGTTCACTGCACAGTTGTTCCAACCATTTCAGGCTGTGGTGCAGAAGTATCCATGACAACAGTACTGACAGGTCCGATAAAGAAACTGGGAATCAAGGGTAATTTCACCCCTGCCGACCAGTTGGTGATTGACCCTGCCTTGATATCTTCTGTTCCGGATCCACAGAGGTTTTACACGGCCATGGACTGTTACATCCACAACATCGAAGCCTTCAATGGTCATCGTAAAACGGTGATGGGCGACTCGCTGGGAAACGAATCACTGAAACTTTGCAGGGAAATTTTCTTGAGTGAAGATAGCCATACACCTGAAAATGACGAGAAATTAATGATTGCTTCCTATTTGGGAGGACTCTCATTGACTTACTCTGAAGTGGGTGCCTGTCATGCTATTTCGTATGGATTGGCAACTGTTACGGGGGTACATCACGGATTGGGCAACTGCATAGTATTCAATCAGCTGGATGAATTTTATCCTGAAGCAGTAAAGGAATTCAGGCAAATGATGATAAACAACAACATTGATCTTCCCATTGGGTTCAATGCCAACCGTACTTCTGAGGAGATTGAACAGATGATTGATGTTTCACTCACCCTTATCTTTATGTGGGCTCACGTATGTGGTCCGGATTGGCAGAAAATTATTACCCGCGACAAGCTTCGCGGTCTGCTGATGAAAATGTAAAAAACTGAAAATGAAGAAAATAATAAAGGTAGGGAATGTTGAATGCGGGGCGGATAAGCTTTTCCTGATTGCCGGTCCGTGTGTCGTTGAAGATGAAAAGACCATGATGGATACCGCTGAATTTCTGGTAAATCTATCCCAAAAGCTGGATCTTCCGTTAATCTTCAAATCCTCTTTTCAAAAGGACAATCGTAGTTCGGCCGATTTTTATACCGGACCCGGAATGGAAAAGGGTCTTGCCATGTTGCAAAAGATCAAGGAACAGTTCAATGTTCCGTTGATCACTGACATACATTATCCAGACCAGATTGCAGCTGCCGCGGAAGTGGTGGATATCATTCAGATTCCGGCCTATCTTGTGATGCAGACAACGCTTGTCGTTGAAGCAGCCAAAACCGGCAAGGTAATCAACCTGAAGCACGCACAGTTCCTTGCACCTGAGAACATGATCAAACCAGTCAGGAAAGTGGAACAGGCCGGGAACACCAATATCATGGTAACGGAACGTGGATATACTTTCGGATACAACGACCTGATCGTCGATCCGCGCAGTTTCTACCATCTGCGTGCGACCGGTTATCCGGTTATTTTTGATGTGACACACTCTATCCGGAGATATGGAATTCCCAGTTCAGATCCTGCAGGTGGTTCCAGGGAATTCATTCCAACCCTCGCAAGGGCCGGAGTAGCAGCAGGTATCGATGGCTTGTTTCTTGAGGTTCACCCCGACCCGTCACGCGCCTTGTGCGATGCGGCCAGTCAGATGTGCATCGATGATGTCACCGAGTTCCTCAAACCATTGATCGAAATTCACCAGGTGGAAGTCAAATACAGACCAAAATTTTAATACTATATTGATATGGAATTTTTTCTTGACTCGGCTAATATGGCTGAAATTGAAGAAGCCCTGAAATTGGGGATCATTGACGGTGTTACAACCACACCGACATTTATGCACAAAAATGGCATCACTGATATTGATGGAGCCATTGTGAAACTGTCGAAAATGGTTCCGATTCTGATGATCGAAGCGCTGGGTGAAACTGCCCAGGAAATTGTTGCCGAAGCTAATCGCTTGCTCG
The DNA here is from genome assembly GCA_037129695.1 of Prolixibacteraceae bacterium. Lineage (GTDB taxonomy): Bacteria > Bacteroidota > Bacteroidia > Bacteroidales > Prolixibacteraceae > CAINVV01. The sequence continues at coordinate 22,183 of JBAXUL010000052.1, read as the reverse complement.
CGCTGGGCCTTGACAAGAAAAAAACAGTTTTTAAAATTCCGGTAAATCTGGAAGGTGTGAAAGCATGCAAGAAATTGCACGAAGAAGGATTTCTGGTCAATCTTCATTTGGTTTACAACATTCAGCAAGCATACATGGCCCTGACTGCAGGTGCAAATTACGTGTGTGTGCTGGTTGGCCGTATGCAGGACCAGGGACATGATGCCCTGGGTCTGATCAGCCAAATTGTAGATGTGATTAATACTTACAACTACGATGCGAAGGTGATGTTCTCTTCGGTTAGATATCCTGAACACATCAAGGATGCACTGCTTCTTGGCGCACATAACATTACCATCCCATGGAGTATCATGAAAAAATTGGGAGACAACCATTTGACTAAACTTGGTACAGACCAATTCTTTCAGCATACACGCTTGATGACTATTCAGGTCAAAAGTGTCATCTCCGAAGTTAATCCTGTAGTTGATCTTGATTGTAAAGTACTGGATGCACTGCTCAAAATGACTGATTCAGGAATGGGTGCGGTTTCTGTGGTTACCAAAGAAGGAGATCTTGCCGGTATCTTTACGGACGGTGATCTCCGCAGGCAAATGAGAAAAATGGGAGACCACATTCTGACAGCAACTGTCGCAGAGTGTATGTCTGCCAATGCGATTTCTATAGACGGAGATGCGATGCTTCAGAAAGCAACAGATATTTTCAATGCCAACCAGGTCGATAACATCATTGTTACCGAGAATGGTAAACCTATTGGAATGCTGGATATTCAGGATCTGGTGAAGCTTGATCTGCTAAGTTGATGGATGCACCAATCTTCAAAAAAGGCGAAACTTAAGGGTTTCGCCTTTTTTTTGAGTCTTCCACCATGAATTTTCCAAATTAAACCGGATCAATCAACTGATTTTATTTCTGTCAAATCCTCGTTTGCAGACGTTTTTGGTTCAACGGAATTTAACCACCTTTGTAGTAAGCTGACTATCGGTTTACTTATGGATTAAGATCTCATGAATACAAAGTCCAAATTGGCAATAGTTCGTAAGATTTCATGCTTTTTTCCCCTTTTATGCTTGATAGGGTTGTCTTGTCAGGCACAATATTTCACAAGGGTCAATTCTTCCACGAAAGCGGATATTACGCATATATCCATGTTGAAGGAGAATGAAGGATTCTTCATGGCAGATAAGATTTATGAATTGAAAAACGGTGTAGAATGGACCAAATCGAATCTTCCTTCTGCACGACCGATCGGCCTGTTCTCTGCCAACTCCGTCAATGATTTTTGGTACGCAACCAACCTTGAAAACAGTACTTCCATCATTTACCATTATCATGATAAGATGGTTGATAATTTCGTAGGTCCATTCGGGGTAACAATTTATTCCATGTTTGTTGCTCCCGATAATACTCCATTTTTCACCAGTTTTTCCGAAGTCGCTATTTACCAGAACGGGAAGTTTGAAAAGACCGGACTGGCACCAACCAGATCCATCATCAGAAAACTGATTGCCCGAAGCAGTCAGCTATTTTGGATACTCACAGACAAGAATGAATTGTTTGTCTATGAAGGGAAAGGTTACAGACGCCTTCTGAAGGATAAAAAAATTATTGATTTTCAAATCGTTGGAGAGAAGTTGGGCTATGCCTTGTGCGACGATGAACTGATCGGATTCAATGATCAGATTTTCAAAACACTTTCAGTCAACAATGAATTCAGAAAAGTCGATAAACTCTTTGTGACCAGGAAATTTGATATCTGGCTGATCGGTCCTCAGTCTGAAATACTAAAATACAGTAATGGTCTATTGGTAGATTATTCGCTGAAGGAAAAGTACACCCTGAGGGATATTTCGGTCGTCGGGGATGATGAGGTTTGGATTGTGGGGAATGAAGGATTGGTTTTGTACCATGGCAGCAAGGTTTTTCCTCCTTTTCAAAAAACCAATCCCGGATTCTCATCTTTTAAACTAACCAATTACAGCATTGATCTTGACAACGAATATGGAGTTGCCATGGCTGATTTTGATGGAGATGATCAAATAGATATTTTCTCCGTCTGCATTTCAGATGTTAACCGCCTTTTTATTAATGGAATAAAGAATTCAGGAGAAAGAGTGAATGGCAATTTCTTCAGGGAAGAGGGTTTTCTTCGTAAAATAGCCGGAACCATAGATCCCAAAAACGAAACCAACTTCTCAGAATTGAAATTGGGTGTTACTGTAGCCGATGTGGACAACGACGGGGACGAAGATATTTATCTATGTTACCTCAATTCTAGCAACAAACTTCTGCTGAACAATGGCAGTGGCATTTTCAGGGATGTTTCCGATCAACCCGACAGGGCCTGTGAAAATTTTAACCGATCCACGGCAGCTGCATTTGCGGATGTCGATCTGGATGGTTCTGTTGACCTGTATGTTACAAGTGAAAACGCTTCCAATAAATTGTTTCACAATGATGGTACCGGTCATTTTAAAGACATCACCGAAAGCGCAGGACTGGAAACTACTGCAGGAGGGTCTTGCGTCTCTTTCAGCGATGTCAACAACGATGGTTTCCCTGATCTTTGCGTGTCATTCTGGTATGGACAGAACCGGATATATATCAATGAGTCAAGGAAAGGTGAGATTAAATTCAGGGAGATCACAGCCGATACTGACCTTGTGAAATCACCTCCCCAAAAAAGCAATGGCGTCACATTTGCAGATATCAACAATGACGGATTTTCCGATCTTTTTATTGCCAACCGGAATGATACCAATAAGATCTATCTCAACGACGGAAAGGGTCTATTCAAAGATGTTACCACCAGTTATCTTGGTAAGAAAGTATATTTATCCAATGGCGGAGTATTTGCCGATTTTGATCAGGATGGCTTCAAGGATCTTTACCTGACCAATGTGGGTGAAAACATCCTGTATAAAAATATTTCCGGAAATTATTTTTTGGATGTTACGACAGATCTGGGTGCTGAATTCAGAGGATACTCAACGGGTTCAGCTGTCGGAGATCTGGACAATGATGGTAATACGGACATTTATACTGCAAATTATCTGGGAGGAAGCAGCAAAGTGTTTATGAACCAAAACCGCAACAGGAATAACCTTAAAATAAAGGTGGAAGGTACATTGTCGAATCGGGATGCCATTGGAGCAAAAATTTACCTATATGCTAGAAGCAATGGTTCAGAAGCAACTCTGGCAGGTTTTCAGGAGATAAGCGGTGGCGGCGGCTATGCCTCGATATCAGCTAAAGAGGCAATATTCCCTTTGATACCCGGTTGCAGTTATTTTGTTGAGGTCAAATTTCCATATCCAGGCAGTGAAATGAAGATGGAAGATATCAAGCCGGGGATACTTCTGATAAAAGAACAATCGGGGATGAGTGCCTTTACTACCCACCTGAAAAAATCACTCATGCGTGCAATGAGAGATCCTGAGATTTTAAGGGAAATCCTTAAAATACTGGGTGTTCTGCTTCTTTTCATTTTCTATTACAATCGAAACAGACCCGGAGAAGAGCGCATTGTCAGGATCCGAATAAGTTCAGTTTTACTTTTATTTGCGGGGTTTCTGATTCTAAACCTGTTTGTCGTTTTTTCCACCTCAGGAATATTGTTTTTCCTTCCGGTTGTTGTCGTTGTTATTTTTCTGACAATCATGCATTTAATCACGGAGAGAATGCAGATTTCACGAAACATCGCCAACCAAAGGATGAAATTGAGGGAGAAAATCTCACGCGATCTTCATGATGATCTGGCATCAACTTTGGGAAGTATTTCGATTTATTCAGATACGCTGAAAAGAATGGATGATCCCGAGCAGTCAAGAAAATTATCTTCAAAAGTTGCAGATCTGACGCAATCTGCACTGCAATCAATCACAGATATCATCTGGATGACTTCACCCAAGAATGATTCTCTGCAGGGACTGCTTGCAAAAACCAATAATCTGCTGTACGAAACCTTTATCGACAATGGAATTCATTACAAGGCAGAAATCACCTTGCCTGACGAGTCTATTGTTCTCCCTGATGAGTTAAAGAACGATACCTTCCTCATATTGAAGGAGGCAACTCACAATATCATCCGGCATGCAAAGGCAAAAAATGTTACACTTATGGCTTATTTGAACGAACATACCTGTTCAATTACATTAATGGATGATGGAATTGGGTTCGATGAGAAGAATCTGCAGCTACAAGTATCCCATGGCAATGGATTGATCAATATCAGGCGGCGTGCTTTGGAATCGAAAATTGATCTTACTTTTCATTCACGCGAAGGAAAAGGAACAATTATTCATCTGGAATTCAAAATATGACCCCAAAGGGCTATGGTTACATCACTATTTTTGTTGTTACTTCGTTAAAAATTCAGTTATGGTTGTTTCAGTCGGAATTGTTGAAGATCATGAAGAGTTCAGACAGAGTCTGATCTTCCTTGTTTCCTCCTATTTCGATTTTAAGGTGGTCTGGTCCTATGGTTCAGTTGAAGAAGCACTCGGGGCTGCTGTTATTCCTGATGTCCTTCTTTTGGATATCAACCTGCCTAGAATGACGGGTTTGGAAGCCATTCCCCTGTTAAAAAATAAATGGCAGGATACTAAGATCATCATGCTCACTATCCTGGAAGATGAATTTAACATCATGACTGCCATCAAGAACGGGGCAGATGGTTACATCCTAAAAAAGACCAATCCGCAGAAAATTCTTGATGCCATTCAGCAGGTTTATGAAGGCGGAGCAGCCTTAACCCCAATGGTTGCCAAGCAGGTGCTTTCGTTTTTTCAACCGATGCAGAAAGAGAAACAATCTGTAACTACCCTTACCAGAAGGGAACAGGAAATACTCACCTGTATTGTAAGCGGTATCACCAATGAAAGAATTGCAGGCGAGCTCTTCATCAGTACACAGACTGTACGCAATCACATCAAGAATATTTACGAAAAATTACAGGTGCACTCCAAGGCGCAAGTGGTGGCAAAGGCACTGAGAGAGAAAATCGTCTGACATAAAAATGACCCCAAAGGGCTATTCTTTTCTCAATTAAGAATTCTAATCTTTGTATTGAATACAATGGCATTGATACAGTTTAACCACTGTCTTTGCAATGATATTATTGATTTTTCATTTACCGCGCAGAATCCTCATTGATGGGATGTTTCATTGGAGAATTTTTTCTCAATGGACTTTCAAAAGCAATTTAGTGAATGCGCCTCACCCATTCGTTCTCTTCCTTTTCTTATAAAAGGTATATGAGACGCCTAAACCAATCCTGGGGAGCGTTTTTTGTCAATATCAGAGTGGTCTTCCGACGAAACCAAGTGAAAAGGCTGAATTCACCGGAAGCCATTCTTCTCCCGAAATCATCCTCCCGGGGATGAAATCCATTTCCTGACCGGAAAACATTTCCAAATTTAGCCTTGTGGAAAATTTTGCATTATTCGTATCTTTCAGCAACAATTGAGATAATCGGGTATTGTATTTTTTCATGGCTGATTATTATGGTTGAAAAATAAAATCCGAATTACGCTAACTGATAAAAATTGAAAAAGATGAAATTTATTTCCTTTCCATTAATTATGCTGGTGATTTTGATAGCCGGAAGTTTTCAGTCAGCTGCTGAAGTTCGGTTGCCTTCCATTATTGGCAGCCACATGGTTCTTCAGCAGAAGAGCGAGGTGAATTTATGGGGTTGGTGTGCTCCCTCCGAGAAGATTAATGTTTCTGTGTCGTGGGATACCATCAAATACGTAACACAAGGTACCTCAGGTGCAAAATGGGAACTGAAGATCAAGACCCCTGCGGCTGGCGGACCATACAGCATTACCATCAACGACAAAACCGTGCTGGAGGATGTTATGACCGGTGAGGTTTGGATATGCGGTGGTCAGAGCAACATGGAATGGGGTGGCAACCAAAAATTGAAACAATCACTTGATGAAGCACCGAATGCCGGCAATCTGAAAATCCGCTTCTTCTACGTTCCAAAAAGTACTTCCGAGTTTCCTCAGGAGGATGTAAGGGCAGGATGGAAGGTTTGTTCACCTGATGAGATGATTCATTTCAGCGCCATCGGGTATTTTTTCGGCAAGAAACTTCAGAATGATTTGAATGTTCCTGTGGGTTTGATTAACAGTAATTGGGGAGGAACGCCGGCGGAAGTATGGATGCCCAAAGAGGTGATCGATAAGGATCTTGCTCTGAAAGAAGCATCGCTTAAACTGAATCCTTCTGCTGGTTGGCCGATTTCCCCGGGTGCAGCCTACCATGCCATGATAGCGCCTCTGAGCAAATTCAGGATTGCCGGAGCTATCTGGTATCAGGGTGAAAGTAATACCCTGACCTATAAGACCTATGCAAGTCTGATGGCTAAAATGATCGGTTCCTGGCGGGATGCATGGGGATATACATTCCCATTCTATTATGTCCAGATTGCACCTTTCGCTTATGGAAACAACTTTGTGGGGGCATTGTTGCGGGAGCAGCAGACTGCCTGTCTTTCCAACCCAAAAACCGGGATGGTCATTGTACATGATCTGGTCGATGATGTGACCAATATACACCCGGTCAAGAAAATGGAGGTGGCCAACCGCCTTGCCAATCTGGCATTATCCGAAAATTATGGCGTCAAAGGCCTTGCTTACCGCTATCCAATGTACAGGGGATTGGTGATTGAAAATAACAGGATCAGGATTCTTTTTGACCATGTTCCGAATGGATTGATGGCAACAGAAAAGGATTTGAACGAGTTTTACATTGCAGGTGAGGACCAGAAATTCCTGTTTGCCAGTGCAAGAATTGAAGGGAACACCGTTATCGTTTGGAACAAAGCCGTCAAACTACCTGTAGCCGTGCGGTTCGGTTTTGCCAATACCTCTATTCCAAATCTTTTCAGCAAAGATGGCATGCCTGTCAATATTTTCCGGACGGACACCTGGGAGGTTAAAACGGATGCGGTGGTGAAATAGATCAGAATTCCAAAAAAAACAGGGAGATAATTTGACAATTGACAGTTGTCATGGAAAATAGGTGCAGATGAGTGAACTAAATAAGGTTGGTCGTGCGGTAACAATAAGAAAATATTTGCTGGTGTTGTTGTTCACTATGCTACTTTTCAATGGGTATAGTCAGGACATTCAGGGAAGAATGAAATGGTGGCACGAAGCCCGGTTCGGTATGTTCATCCACTGGGGCGTTTATTCTGCTGAAGGTCGCGGAGAGTGGATCATGTACCAGGAACATATCCCGTTTCAGGAATACAGAAAACTGGCAGAGAATTTTCATCCGGGCGCCTATGAGCCGGCGAAATGGGTAGCCATGGCCAAAGCTGCCGGAATGAAATACGTTGTATTGACTACCCGCCATCATGACGGATATTGTCTGTTTAACAGCAAAGTCTCAGAGTTCAATGCGGTGCAAGTCGGTCCGGGAAGGGATTTGGTTGCAGAATTTTCTTCTGCCTGCCACCAGGCAGGAATGAAGCTGGGATTTTACTATTCATTGACGGATTGGCATTTCCCGGGCATCCTGCCGCAGGGTTATCCGAAAAGTGACGAAGTCGTGCAACCTTTGGTCCGTCAGGCTCACGAACAGATCAAGGAACTGCTTACCAATTACGGGAAAGTAGATATCCTTTGGTTCGATGGAATGACTCCCGGAGATACCAACGTATGGCGTTCGGGAGACCTTATCCGGATGGCCCGCAGATTGCAGCCCGACATACTTATCAATGACAGGGCCGGAACTGGCGGCGACTTCGTAACACCCGAAAATGTCGTTTCAGCGAATGAAAAACCATGGGAATCGTGCTACACCATGAACAGAACCTGGGGATATGCTCCAAATGATCTGAATTACAAGCCTGTTGCCGAGCTAATACGGCTGCTGACCTCTTGCGCATCCCAGGGCGGCAATTTTCTTTTGAATGTATCACCGGATGGAGAGGGAAAAATTCCAGGACAACAGGCTGAGTCACTCATTGAGATAGGCAAATGGATGAAGATTCATGGTGCAGCGGTCTATCATGCGGAGCCTTCGCCAATCGTTGCCTCCAACCTCGGTTTTCAGTGCAGGGTAGGGGAAAAGGTTTATCTTTTGATTCAGCGCTGGCCTGGAATCGTTCTCCCGTTTGCCTGGTGCGGATCGAAAGTTCAATCAGCCAGAATCCTCACTACCGGACAATCCCTTCAAATTGAACAAAAATCCGATCGGGTTTGGCTTAAAGGGCTTCCTGTTTTGCCACCCGATCCTTACATGAATGTGGTAGAACTGAGTTTTGAAGGAGTCCCCAAAGCTTCCAATCCGGCTTACAAATAATAGGAAGATGCCTTACTGAATGCCAAGTTGTGCCTCAAGGAATTTCACAGATGACTCCACATCCAGACGCTTGGCGACGATCTTCTTGTTTTTGTCAAGAATGTAGATGATTGGTGTGCTGGTCACATCATACTGTTTTCTAAAGTTGGAACTGTAACTGGGATCCCACACATTGGTCCATTCCTGAATTTTGTATTCCTGCATGGCTTTCATCCACTTTTCCTTGTTGTTTTGTGTGAGGACTGCAAAGATCTGGACTCCCTTATTTTTGAACTTCTGGTACAAATCCTTGCTGAGGAGTGGCGTGGTTTTCTGACAGTGGCTGCAGTCGGGTTCCCAGAAGTAAAGCAGCGTGAATTTGGCATTGACTTGCCGTAGACTGTAGTAGTTTCCTTCCGAATCGGGAAGTTTGATTTCAGGGGCTAAATTGCCAATCAGATTGGGTTTGACTGCGTCCACCCTTTCCTTGATTTTGCGGACAATCGCTGTGTCCAGCCATGATTTTGGACCATTCAGAACATATTTTTCAGATAATACCACGAATGCCTTGTCCATTCCCATCATCTGGGATTGATTGGCCTCATTCAACAGATAGAGAAAGACATAATGGTATACTTCCTCGTTTGCTTTTGATTTCTCAATGACTCTTACCATCGGATTAATCATTGAATCAGGCATTTGTAAAAGCATTTTCTTGAAGTAGGTGTCGAGCTTTTCCTGGAACACAGGGGTGCGTATCAGTCCTGCCCGGGCGAAATTAAAATTATCCCAATAATGATCCTTGACAAAATTATATTTGTAAACCCACCGAACAGAATCCTGATTCTTGACATTGGCAGCTAAAGTTGGTTCATCCGGAGTGGGTATAAGCATACACCGATAAAAATCAGAGATAAAGGTGCCCTTGTATTTTTCGGACATCTCTTTCCAATAGTTTTCCATCGTACTGTTCAGGTCAGTAAGCTCCTTTTGCAGGATCTTTATAGAATCACTCTTTTCAGGAAGTGCTGTCAGTCTGGCCGAAATGGTTGTCTGCTTCGCTTTTTGCTTTGCGAAAAAACTCTGGTATTCATGAAAGGCGATGGTCTCATCTGCTCCTGAAAATTTGTTTTTTAAATTGTTGCCAAAATCAGCCTCGATGGAGAATTGCTGATTTTTTCCGATCATGAATTCAAAATAGTTTTTGTCGTTCAGGTAAAAGAGATAGATCCCTTCCTTTTGTGCTTTGTCGCTTGTGTAAACGCCTTCGCCTTCGTGATTTAATCTAAGTGAGTCAACTTTCAGAATTTTGTTTCCAAAATAATTGGCCAGGTAGAGCGTTGTGTCTCTGACTCCCTTCATTTTTATCTTTATTCTGCAGGTATCAATGGATTTTTGCCCTGAAAAAATGATGCCGGCTAAAATGAATATCAACAGTGAAAATCGTCTAAGCATTATTTAATCTTTTAGTTATGTGAATCAATATTCAACCATAAAATCTACTGCACCTCTCATGGCGCAGACTTGTGTTTGTTCTCTGACCGAATCGGCAAGGGCCGAGACAGTTTATTTCATTCCAATTATTGGTGTGCTAAGGTATATTATATTTGGATTTTTTCAAATAATCCGGAATTGAAAAGAGCTTCGTCCAAATACCTGCCGGTAGTTTGCCGAAGCCCTTCATCTTATTCCCGGTAGGGGATTTGCGCTAAATTGTTAATGACTTTTCGCTGATGCTGAATGATTCAATTGAATTGTAAATCATTGTTCCTTACTATTTCATGGTAACAGGCTCACATTGCCGTAACTGCTTTCAACATTCACCACCGACTTTGGAGATTCAGATTCACCAACGGTCCCATGAACTTCATAACTGTTATCCTCCTTCGACTTGTTTAGTTTTCCGGCCGGGTGCTTCAGGTCACAGTACCTGACTGTTCCATCCAGTTTGTAAGAAGCTCCTGATGCAATCCCAAGCCTGACAGAGGCATACTTGCTGCTGACTTTGATGCTTTTGAAATTAGCAGGGATGGTGCCGACCGTAAAATCACCATATCCGTTGGTTAATGCGAGGGAAGAAAGTATCTGATCGATCTTGTATCCTGTGTACATTGAGTTGGATGTCATGTTGTTGATGGTCTTGAACCTGAAATCATCATATTTGGAATCCAGCATCACATCTTTACAGTCGCCGAACACAAGATTTGAATATTTCGAATCGATTTTCAGGTTGTCACCTTTGCCCAGGTTAATTTTGGAATATTTGATGGAAAGACTGAGGTCTTTGGTGGCATCGACGTTGGCTTTGCTATAGGCAAGATTCATTTCCAGCGCCGGGGCAAGGAGTTCCTTGGCCTTGATTTCACCGTACTGGATATCAAAGATCCCTTTTCCGGTGAGATTGTTCATGTAAACATTTCCGTATTTCTGCCCAACTGACAGGTCGCGGTCAGCTGGAACCGAAACATGGTACTCAATACCGAATTCCTGGTTGTTGTTATTGAACTGATTTTGGAATTCTGTTGTAGCGGAAACCGTACTGCCTGAAGTACCAATATGTACATTGATGTTGTCAATTAATTTTTGGGCCCGGCTACCAGTACCTTCCACCCAAATTTCTACGTTGATGACTACCGAGTCTTTGCGGTTGTCGTCTATCTGAATATTGCCGTATTTATTGGAGAGCTCCAGTTTGGCAACCTGGCTTACGGGAAAGCTTTTGTAAATTTTTTTGACGGTTCTTTCTGCGTTTGTCTGAAGGACGAACACCATCAGAAAGAGCATGATTAAGCTAAAGTTCCTTGTTTTCATGATTCTTATTTTTAATTGTTTTTACATTTTCCAAATCTGATTTGATGGTATTGATGATGTTGAGTTTTGTCTGGTAATATTCGATCATGGCATTGACAACCCTTTCATCATTTGGATTTTTGGAGTATTCTTCCTGTAAATCCTGGTGCAATTTGTCCATCTCATCCATCTCCTTTTTTACCTGCAACAACTCCTGTTCACTGCCGATGCCCTGATCAGCCATTTGCTTCAATTGTGACATTCCACTGTTGATTCGGGTGATATAAAAATTGGCTGTCTCGTTTAGCTCACTATTGGCAAACTGCTGGCCGTTATTCTCTGTTTTACCCGGAAGAAGGTACAACAAGAGGTTTGCCGATAGCAGTACGATAATAAGGACGGAGGCAATTTTTAAAAATGTCCAGGATTTAGAAGTTCTTTTCTTTGCAACATGGAAGCGATCCAGTTTGGTCTCAAACCGGCCGAAATGCCCTTCCTGAGGCTCTTCCTCAAAAGACTCCGGTTGGTTGTTGAATAGTTTATCCAGCTGATCCATAATGTGGTATTGTCATTTGTTTTTTTCTTTTTTCAATCAAAATATCCCGGAGGTGTTGCTTGGCCCGGCAAAACTGTGTCCGGCTTGTCACATTGCTGATCCCCAGAATCTCACTAACCTCTTCGTGGTCGTAACCTTCCAGCAGAATCAGGGAAAGGATCGTTCGGTAATTGTCAGATAGTCGGGTGATGGCCATTTTCACCTCTTCGGCAGTGTATTCGGTTTCATCATCGCTTTCTTCTTCGTAGACAGGAAGATCTGAACGGGCTTCCTCGAATTCGACCTTTCGTTTTCTCAAATAGTCCAGGGAACGATTAACGACTATCCGCTTCAACCAAACTCCAAAGCTCACTTCATTCTTGTAACTGCCAATTTTGTCGAAGGCAGTCAGGAAAGCTTCCTGCATAATGTCTTCAGCTTCATCGGTGAGGTTAACGATCCGCAACGAAGTGTTGTACATCGACTTGTAGTACAGCTTGTATATCCTGAACTGAGCTTCCCTGTCATTTTGGAGGCACTTGTCAATCAGCGGCTGATGAATGTTGATATACATTTTTCCTTTTTTCTCTTATTTACTACAATGACGCAGCCGAATCTGAAATGTTGCACCGTAAGAAACTATTTTTTTCAGATTCAAGCTAAATCACACCAAATTAATCATTTTTTGTGTTGAAATTTCTATAAAAGGTCGTGACAAATAGACAGGACCATTTCTGGTTCAATCTAATTGCCTAATTTTAGCACAAACAGAATTGAAATATCCATGAAGAGTTACGATCCGCAAATGCATTCTGCCGAGCATATTCTAAACCAGACCATGGTGAGGATGTTTGGAGGTGAACGCTCTTTTTCGAGCCATATTGAGAGGAAAAAATCGAAGTGTGATTATCATTTTGATCGTCCGATCACTGAGGAAGAAGAAGCAGAGCTTGCAAGCCGAATCAATCAGGTGATCAACAGCAACCTGGATGTCACGGAGAAACTGATGAGTCATGCAGATGCCGAAATTGCCTTCAATCTAAAGAGACTTCCACAGGAAAGCGGAGATTCCATCCGTATTGTCTCGGTAGGGGATTACGATCATTGCCCTTGTATTGGTCCGCATGTCGGAAATACATCAGAAATTGGACAGTTTCTGCTGCTCTCAACTGATTTTGAGGCAGGAGTGCTGCGTGTCAGATTCAAACTGGAGAGACCACCGGAAGCATCATAAGGAGTATGAGGAATCAATTGCAGTTAAATTAGAATTTTTCAAGTTCGAAATCCAATTAATGCAGGCTATTAAACGTTTTCGGCTACAATAATACAAACTGAATACCTGAAAAATGTCAACCAATACCGGTTTAAATATTGTCAAGGCTTCGGCGGGATCGGGTAAAACTTTCCGGCTGGTAGGGGAATATCTGAAGATGCTGTTTGCCAAACCTGCGTCGTACCGGAATATTCTGGCAGTGACCTTTACCAACAAGGCCACTGCCGAAATGAAGGAACGCATACTGAGGGAACTTGCCAATCTTTCGAAGGGTGGTGAGTCGAAATACATCGATTTTTTGAAAGAATACGGTAATGAGCAGAAAATCAGGGCTAAGGCCCCGTCCATTCTCCAGTTGATCCTGCATGATTATTCGCGCTTTTCTGTGATGACCATCGACAGTTTCTTCCAGAAAATAATCAGGTCGTTTGCCAGGGAGATCAGGCTGAATGCCTCCTTCCGGACTGAAATAGACAATCGTCAGGCATTGGAAGATGCAATAGATCTGCTTTTTCAGGAGATCGACAGCAACGAATTGCTGATGAACTGGATGGTACTCTTTCTGGAAGAAAATCTGGAAGAGGGCAGAAGCTGGGATTTCAAAAGGGAGTTGCTGAGATATGGCAAAGAAATAGACAAAGAGACTTTTAAAGTACACGGCGACGAATTCCTGGAGATACTTGAAGGAAAAGCACAACTTGGTTTGTATGTTGCTGAAATGAAAAAGGTGGTTCAGGAAGCGGAATCCAGGTTAAAACAATTGGGTGAGCAAGGACTGGCTTTAATCTCCCGGCATGGATTGACCTATGACCAGTTCAAAAATGGCAAGACTTCATTTGCCAACCATTTCAATAAACTGGTGAACGGTAAAATCGATCCCCCTTTGAAGAGTGTATTGGATGCCTGCGACAACCTTGAAGCATGGTCCAAAAAAGCGGATACTGCCGGCATCAAGGCGCAGATTCAAGATTTATACAACGATGGATTAAACGTCCTGCTCAAGGATTCCATCGAAGCCTTAGAGGAGGAAATTACGAGAGTCAACAGTGCCAGGGCGATCCTGAAAAACATCTATCCATTTGGTCTTCTTGGTAATATCGCCCTTAAAATGAAAGAAGTTTTGAGGGAGAACAATACTGTTTTACTGAGTGATTCCGGACTGATGATCGGAAAAATCATTGATGGGAATGACACCCCTTTTATCTATGAAAAAGTTGGGTTGATCTACCGTCACTTTTTGCTGGATGAGTTTCAGGATACCTCCAAACAACAATGGACCAATTTCAAGCCATTGGTAGACAATGCGCTGGCTTCCGGGAACTCTTCGCTGGTTGTAGGCGATGTAAAACAATCAATTTATCGATGGCGGAACGGTGACTGGAATTTACTCGCCAATCAGCTGGAATCAGATTTAGGGCACCAGGAAATACACGTGGAAAATCTGCTTGTCAACTGGCGCAGCAAAAAAAACATCGTCGATTTTAACAACACTTTGTTTTGGAATGCCACTGCCTACCTGGAAAACTGGTTCGCAGAGCAGACCAATGATCTACCTAATTCCGGACTGAACGGTGTAATTGCCAATGCTTATGCAGGTCAGCGCGAGGAATGCTCCCAGGGAGGCACACAGGAAGGCTATGTACGGATTACCTTTTCTGATCCCGAAGGAGGAACAAAAAAAAGTGATTTCAGGGAGAAAGCCTTGATCTTGTTAATTGAACAGCTGGAGAAAGTCCAGCAATCAGGGGTAAAAGCAGAGGAGATTACGATTCTTGTCCGTGAAAATGCGGAGGCAGAGCTTGTTGCCCGGGCACTTTGGGAGAAGAAGAAGATGGATGCAGTGGCAGGGTGCAGCTATGACGTGATAACAAGTGATACCCTGAAGATCGGACAATCCCCGGTAGTTCAGTTTGTGGTTAATTTCTTCAGGATTTTTGCACGCAAAGAACCCCAATTGGCACGTGCCGAATTATTGTATGGTTACTACAGGATTCTTCTTCCATTGATAAATCCCGGTTATGACGCAGCCAATGTTGACCTTCATGATCTTTTTGACCCTGCAGCGCCACCACCGGAAATTTTCAGCCAATGGCTCGATGCGGATACAAGTCCGGAATTTTTCAATGGTCTTCTGGCTTTGCCATTGTATGAACTTGCTGTTGCTGTTGCAGATCACTTTCATCTGGGGACTGTAACAGGAGAGAAAGTTTATCTTCAGGCCTTTTTGGACATGGTACTCGAATATGCCAAAGAAGATTGTGGCGGAATACCCGGCTTTCTGGAATGGTGGGAAGCGAGTGGCAGCAACAAAACCCTTAGCCTGCCATCGATCAGGAACTTTATCCGGATTTCATCCATCCACCAGTCCAAGGGGTTGGAATATCATACTGTATTCATCCCTTTCTGTAACTGGGAAGTTGCCATCAACAACCGCAAAGCACCTTATCTGTGGTCAATGCCGGACAGTGAACCGTTCAATACCATGAAGATGGTGTTGCTGAAGTGCGATGGCAGCCTGAAAAATTCAATTTTCTCATTGGATTATTACCGTGAAATGCTGTTTTGCATCATGGATAATCTCAACCTTTTGTATGTGGCTATGACCCGTGCGGTGAACAATTTGTTCATCATCATGCCTTACCAGGAGGAGAAAAAAGCCTTGGGGACTGTGGCCGAACTGATCCAGAGCCTGATCGAAAATCCAATGTTCCCGGATAGTATCGACAAGGAGTTATACATCGATTTCGGAAAACATTGGGATTCTGTCAACAGAGTCTTTGAGTCAGGAATTCCAATGGCTTACCCGAAGCAGGAAGATCTTCCACAGGAGGAAATTCAAACTCAGCCACTAATCCTTCATTCAAACAGCAAGAGACTGAAGATAAGACTCCACAGCAAGGATTATTTTCGCTTGACTGGGGATAGCAGAACAGAACGCATCAACAGAGGCACAGTAATGCATCAGATATTTGAAAAAATCAGGACAGTTCAAGATGTTGGGAAAGCGGTAAACCAGATGGTCGTATCAGGCATGATTACATCCGCGGAGGGAAAGGAGATTGAAGCCAATATTGAAGGGTTGTTAAGTCAGCAGCCTTTTTCAGAATGGTTCAGTGATCAGTGGAGAGTTCTTAATGAAAGGGATATACTTCGTGTCGGTGAATCAAAGCATCGTCCAGATAGGGTGATGCTCAGGGATCATCATGCCGTGGTAATCGATTACAAGACCGGAGAAAAGTCAGATAAGGACCTCAGGCAAATGAAAGGTTACCTCGCCGACCTGTTTCAAATGGGTTACAGTTCCTGCGAAGGCAATATCTGGTATCTGCAAAACAATGAACTGGTGAAAGTTGAGAAGTGATAACTTGACAATTCGTCGAAGTAATGATTCGTCGTTGAAAATGTAGTGATCCAGCATTTGTGGAAGTGGTCTGGAGGTTCAGAATCGTAATAAAGAAGAAATTAAATACAAGAATATGATCAGAAAAATAGCCAATCCCTACCTGAAATCAGGCAGGAAGGATTACAACTGTTTCGGTTGTTCGCCCAATAATGAAAAGGGTTTGCAGTTGAAATTCGAGCTGGAGAACGATGAGGTGGTTGCCAGATGGGACCCTCAAAAATGGGCGGAAGGTTTTAGAAATGTATTGCATGGCGGAATTCAGGCGGCCTTGCTGGATGAGGTTTGCAGCTGGGTGGTTCAATCTTTGTGCAAAACGGTTGGAGTTACCACCTCGATGGAGATCAGCTACAGAAAGGCGGTATTGATCAGCGACGGTGAGCTCACGCTCCGGGGAAGGCTGACTGAGCAAAACAGCAGGATGGCATTTGTCGAAGGAAAACTGTTTGGCAACGATGGAATTGTTTGTGCTACCGCCAATTGTAAATTCTTCCTTTTCCCGCTGGACAAGGCCATCAAGGAATTTGATTATCCGGGAGGAGAGGCATTCTTTGAATAAGGCAAAAGGATAAAGGCAAAAGGCAAAAGTAAAGTGGTTCCGTATGTGAAGTTAGCGTTCAACCATTAAAGTTAAATGCCTTAAAGAATCAATTCAATCACGGCATCCTTACTTTTGCCTTTTGCCTTTCACCAGGAAAGTATAAAAGTTACCAGGAAAGGCACAAGGATGGTGAGGATTATTCCGCTGAAGACCGCCACTATGGCATATTCCTTCCCTGAAAAACGGCTGATAACAGGCAGGGTGGTGTCCATCGCGGTTGCGCCCCCGGAAGCGATGCCAGCCAATTTTCCGAAATGGTGGACCAGAAAGGGAGTGATCAGGAGGGTAGCCACCTCCCTGAAAATATTTGACAGCAGAGCTACCACGCCCAGGCTGTGACTGTGAAGTTGAGTAATAAATACGCTGGAAAGGCTGTAATATCCGAATCCTGCTCCGACAGCCAGGGTTTCTCTCAGGGACAGCGATGGCAGGATCAGAGCAACCAGGGCTGAACCGGTCAAGGTTCCAATGATGATTGATACAGGAACCCAGATGATTTTGTAGTTGTGTGTGGCCAGCACCTTCCACGATTTATGGTCACTGCCGATACTGGATCCGGCGAGAAACATCAATAAGTAGAGCGCATATCCTCCAATTTTATCCCAGTCAAAACCGGCAGGAATCTTGCCCGAGAGTCCTGCAAGGATTCCTGCAACGAAGAAGGAGAAGATGATCAGGCTACTTCTCATTTTTGTTTGAATAAAAATCTGAAGAGTAAACCTGAAAACAAAACGCTTCCGGCAATGGAAGCCAATGCGATAGCAACGGCTTCGTATCCGATTTTTCCAAGGTTTTTGATTACTTCTTCGTTGGTTCCGACTGATATACCCAGCAGGAAGAGCATAAGGTAAATGGACCAGTTCAACAAATGGTTATTGAGCAGATGGAGCCGGGGTTTCCTGACAATCATCAAACCGACAAGAATTCCAGACGAAAGAACCAGTAAAATGGATATCATCAGATATTTTGTGGATTAGAATTGATATCGTACGGCGAAGCCTACATTGATTCCGCTGCCATGGTTGATCAGTCCGATTTCAGGGCGGGCATCCAATGCCACCTGGATGCCAACAGGAAATACATACTCTATACCCAGATCGCCTGCAGCTACCAGAAACATGCCGTTGTTGTAACTGTGATTGTAATTCTGATCATAGCTCCATCCTCCGATTCTTCCACCCGGACCTGCATACCAATACAATTGTTTATCCAGTTTCCACATCCAGTGGTAAAGTCCTGTGAACGACCAGCTGTTGTAATAATTGCTGGTTGCACGACTGCTGCTGAAACCAAGGTCAAATTCGAGTCTGTTGAAGGAACCTAATCCGTGCTGATAGGAAATTTCCGTTCCCAGGCCATCGCCTGAGCCAAACCTCAATCCAATGGAATGTTCCGCTACCTGGGCTTTGGTCAAACTTCCCAGACTTATGATTGTAATCAGTAGGAGAATAATTCTTTTCATGATTTAAATTTTTATGTGAATATTGTGCTCCAATTGTTGGAATACGCCCAAAAATAGAAAATTATCTGAGGTTTCAAAATCAGAATCAACGGAAACCGAATGAGGTTAAGCAAAACGAAAATTCCAAAGACAATTGTCTGAATCATTTTGTATTCTGCTTGAAAATTAAAGGAATCATTGAATGATTATGCTTCCTGTTTCGCCATATTCCTGAATCTTTCCAATTGTGACTTCCATATTTCAGGATCTTGCGGCACAAAGGTCTTGGTTTCAAAAGAAGTTTCCACCATACCTCGAATCTCTTCCAATGAAGCAATTGCCTTCATTGTTTTGGCCTGGATCAGGATGTTTCCAATGGCGGTTGCTTCAGTTGGGCCGGCAATAATGGGCAGTCCAATGGCATTGGCGCTGTACTGGCAAAGCAGTTCATTGTTGGAGCCTCCACCTATAATGTGTACTTTTTCAATTGGCCAGGAAATTACGGAGCGAATTGAATCCAGGGTGAGCCGGTATTTCATGGCCAGACTTTCAAAAATGCAGCGTATGAATTCTCCATGGCTCTCAGGTGGAGTCTGCCCGGTTTTCAGACAGTATTGAGTAATTGCTGCAGGCATATCTGCCGGATTGAGAAAAGACGAATCATCCGGATCAATCAGACTTTTAAAGGGTTGAGCATGCATACTTAAATCAACCATTTCACTCCACGAATAACTCACTTCATTGGACCAAATTCTTCTGCATTCCTGCAATAGCCACATACCCATGATATTTTTCAGAAAACGGGTGGTCCCTTCTACACCTCCTTCATTGGTGAAGTTGAGGTCTAGTATTTCTTTGGATATGAGTGGCTTGTCGGATTCAATTCCCATCAGCGACCAGGTTCCTGAACTGATATAAGCCCAATTCCTTCCGGTAGCAGGTACGGAAACGATGGCAGAAGCAGTATCGTGCGAAGCGACAGCGATAACCGGGATCCCGAGGCTGCCGGTTTCTTTCTGAACTTCCAGCTTAATGATGCCCAGCATTGTTCCTGGCAGCACTACTTCCTGCATGATCGACGGATCGACTCCCATGGCGTTGAAAAGCCTTTCCTCGTATTGTAAAGTGCCCGGTTTCAGAAGCTGGGAGGTGGAAGCAATGGAGAACTCATTCTTTTTCACTCCACAGAAAAGATAGGAGAGGGCATCAGGCATAAAAAGCAGGTCTTTCCCGGCTTCGTATTGAGACGCTTTGGTTTGATGGTTGACAAAAAGTTGAAAAAGTGAGTTGAATTGCATCAACTGGATACCGGTCATCAGGTAAAGTTCTTCTCTTGGAACAATTTGAAAAAAATCCTCCATGGCACGGTCTGTGCGGTGGTCGCGGTAGGCGAATGGCAGTGAAGCAATCATTCCATCCTTGTCGAGGAAGGCAAAATCAACACCCCAGGTGTCTATGGCAATGGAATCGGGCTGAATACCAAAGTCGCGGATGCATTTCTTGAGTCCGGTCTTGAGTTCATCAAAAATGGAGAAGATGTTCCAGTAGAAATGGTTGTCAATCTCCACCATCCGGTTTTCGAACCGATGGATCTCCGTTAATTTTAATTGCCGGTCTGAAATGGTACCCAGCATGGCTCTTCCGGAGGAAGCACCAAGGTCAAAAGCCAAAAAATTACCTCTGTTCATATCTTTGCTAGAAAATTTAGAATCATTATGTTGGTCGGGGTCGTTAGAGAAATCATTATTTTTTAGTGTAAAAAAACTTTCCGGTTAGAAGCAGCCCTACAAATACAAATACAGCGAAAGCCAAACTGCTGGCTGCCAGTTGCATCCCGCCTGAAATGACGTGACCGGAAGTACATCCTCCTGCCATTCTGGCGCCGAAAATAAGGATAAAGCCGCCCAAAAAGGCCCAGAAAGCTCTTTTTCCGAAATTGTTTCCTTTGTATTTTTCCCAATTATCATGAATCATTCTAATCTTGAATTCTTTTCTAATCAGTGAAATAACGATACCTGATAAGAGTCCCCCGGCCAGGAAGAGTACTTCCCATGAACCGGATTTGGTAATTTGGGTGAAATAGGCATTGTCTGTGAATCCCAGAATATTGTCAGCGACATAAGGGAAAAAAGTGGAGGCTCCGATTGGACGATCTGCCACTACCGTGGCAAAAATGATGGTATTTAGCACTGCAATACCTGTTCCGGCTAATATCCAGCTTTTGTCCTTGCTTTTTTCCAGTCTATGAACTACAAATGCAATGCCGATAAAAACCAATCCTGACGGTATCATCAAAGAGTAAAAGAGGAAAGGGTCGGAGGCAAATGCCGTGTGCAATGAAAAAGTTCCAAGATTTGGCCCAATTAAGCTCCCCAGAGATGGTAAAACCAGAGTGTACACCAATCCCCCCGCCAAACCTCCAAGAATGCCAACCATGGCATCCAGAGACCCTTCGCCGGCAGAAACCATTACGGTACCTGGACAATATCCCAGGATGGCCATTCCCATTCCGAATATCAGTCCTCCCAACACAATGCCGCCCAGTAAAAATGGCTTGAGGTGATAGGATGCCATACCAAAGCCAATTTCCAGGTTAAGGAGGATGACACCAATCCCAATGGCCAGCGCAATGGCCTTGGCCACTTTGAAATTTTCGAGGGTGGCCATGCCACTGATGGTATCAAATCGATTGAGACGGGCGCTTTGGAGAAGTGCACCGAAAATAAATCCAAAGAATAGTGTGATCATTTTTTAGCCGTTTTGAGGGTGTAGTTTCTTGAATCAAAGATAGCAAAAGAGCTTATAAATCGTTAGATTTGCGTACAAATTACCCTTTATAACCCATTAAAATCAAGATATAAATGAGAAACCTTCTGATGTTGCCGGTATTTCTATTTTTCTGCCTTACGGCTACTGCCCAGGGAGGGAAAGTGACTGAATCACTTACTTTCAGTTCTAAATCAGGATCAAAAATGAACTATACCGTTTACCTGCCTGAGGATTATACTACCTCGCAGCGAAGTTATCCGGTTGTTTATCTGCTGCACGGATATTCTGATGATGAGACTGGATGGATTCAGTTTGGTCAGGCCAACCAGATCATGGACAAAGGAATCAGGGACGGAAGAATTCCAGCCTGTATCCTGATCATCCCTGACGGCAAGGTCACCTGGTATTGCAACAGTTACGACAAGAAAACCCTTTGGGAAGATACTTTCATCAATGAATTTATTCCATGGATTGAAAAAGAGTATCGGATTCGGGCGAAGAAAGAGTATCGTGCAATTGCCGGCCTCTCGATGGGAGGTTATGGTGCGCTGAAACTATCGATGCGGCACACCGACCTGTTTTCAGGTTGTTTGGCTTTGAGTTCCGGAACATTTTCAGATAGGGATATCGTAGATCAGAAGGATGCCGAATATGATAGATATTTTGGCAATTTGTTTGGAGATCATCTAAAAGGTGATGCAAGGTTGTCTGAAGCATGGAAAGCCAATAATCCGCTCGATCTGATCCATACTGTTCCAATTGAAAAATTGAAGAGTGTTAAATACTGGATCGATTGCGGCGACGATGACTTCCTTTACAATGGTAACTCTTTGTTGCATATAGAGATGCGCAAACTTGGACTTCCTCATGAATACCGGGTGCGCGACGGTGCCCATCAATGGAGCTACTGGAGAAGTGGTCTTGATACAGGAATGGAATACCTCGGGGCAGGGTTTCACCGGTAGGTGATTCTTGTTTGATCAATAAATTTGACAGGATTGGATTCAATTACGTTTTAAGAAAATCGACAGTTTTTAGATCATGATTTCCCTATTTCGGGAATTCTGCCTAAAAGG
>JBAXUL010000051.1:0-25983 GCA_037129695.1 Prolixibacteraceae bacterium | reverse complement strand
CCTTCCAAGCTGAGGGTCGCGGGTTTGAGTCCCGTCTCCCGCTCCAGTTTGCTTTAATATTCTTAGTGAGAGACCACTAAGAGTGGAATGGTTGTGAGTGAAAAGCTTGCAGCCTGTTGGTTTAAATGAGATTAGATGAAAGGACCGCTTGTAAATCTCCCACCAGGGAAGAATGACGACAGGGAGTTACATCTGACCATTGAAAAACAGGATTTTAGACAGATGAATTGAAATATAAAACTAGAAATTAAAATTAATTATTATGGCAAAAGCACATTACGACAGGTCTAAACCCCACGTAAACATTGGAACTATTGGTCACGTTGACCACGGCAAAACGACTCTTACTTCTGCTATTACAATGGTATTGGCAAAAAAAGGTCTTTGCGATATCAAATCTTTTGATTCAATTGACAACGCACCTGAAGAAAAAGAGCGTGGTATTACGATTAACACTGCACACGTTGAGTATGCAACTGAGAATCGCCACTATGCACACGTTGACTGTCCTGGTCACGCTGACTACGTTAAAAACATGGTTACAGGTGCTGCCCAGATGGACGGTGCTATCATCGTAGTTGCTGCAACTGACGGTCCTATGCCTCAGACCCGCGAGCACATCCTGCTTGCACGTCAGGTAAACGTTCCCCGTCTTGTAGTTTTCATGAACAAGGTTGACATGGTTGAAGATCCTGAAATCCTCGAACTGGTTGAGATGGAAATCCGTGACCTTCTTTCTTTCTACAACTTTGATGGTGACAACACTCCTGTTATTCAGGGTTCTGCACTTGGCGCGCTGAACGGCGAACCACAGTGGGAAGAAAAAGTAATGGATCTGATGAATGCAGTTGATACCTGGATTCCAATTCCTCCACGTGATGTTGACAAACCATTCCTGATGCCGGTTGAGGACGTATTCTCAATCACAGGTCGTGGTACAGTTGCCACTGGTCGTATTGAAATGGGTAAAATTCACACCGGCGACGAAATCGAATTGATTGGTCTTGGTGCTGAAAACCGCAAAACAATCTGTACAGGTGTTGAGATGTTCCGCAAGATTCTTGATGATGGACAAGCAGGTGACAACGTTGGTTTGTTGCTCCGCGGTGTTGACAAGAAAGAGATCAAACGTGGTATGATTCTGGCCAAAACCGGATCAATCACTCCTCACACTACTTTCAAAGCAGAGGTTTATATCCTGAAGAAAGAAGAAGGTGGTCGTCACACCCCATTCCACAACAAATACCGTCCTCAGTTCTATATCCGTACACTGGACATCACTGGTGAGATCAATCTTCCTGAAGGAACTGAAATGATCCTTCCTGGAGACAACGTGACCATCACTGTCGAATTGATTTATCCTGTTGCCCTTAACCTGGGTCTTCGTTTCGCTATCCGCGAAGGTGGACGTACAGTTGGTGCAGGTCAGGTTACTGAGATTTTAAAATAGTCTGAAGTAAAATACTTCATTATAAAGAGTCCCGGACTTTTGTTCGGGACTCTTATCAACGGATAGCTTGTCGGAAGCAATGGTAAGTTCGACTCTTCCTATCCGGCCAAAATATTCAAAATTTTTTCGAATGAAATTAACGAATTATTTCACTGAATCCTACACCGAACTCGTTCAGAAGGTCTCATGGCCCAGCTGGAGTGAGTTACGTGGTAGTGCTATAGTCGTATTAGTTGCTTCCCTTATAATCGCACTGTTGATCTTCGGAATTGATGTTTCTTTCAGATTCGTCATGAAGGTCGTTTACAGTTTTTTCTATTAATTATTCCTGGAGAGATCCCAAATGAGCGAAAGTCAACACAAGTGGTATGTTCTTAGAGCCATCGGAGGTAAAGAGAAGAAGGTAAAAGAGTATATCGAGAATGAGATAGCCAATGGCGGTCTGCAGGATTATGTTTCTCAGGTCTTAATTCCTACTGAAAAGGTTTTTCAGATACGTAATGGAAAGAAGGTTGCAAAAGAACGCAATTTTTTTCCCGGATATGTTTTGATTGAAGCCACTTTGGTAGGAGAAACTCCACACAAGCTCAGAAATATTCCCAATGTAATTGGTTTTCTCGGAGATACAAAAGGCGGCGACCCCGTCCCGATGCGTCTTGCAGAGGTGAACCGGATTTTGGGAAAAGTAGATGAGCTTCAGGAAAGCGGCGAAGATTTTGATGTGCCATTTTTTGTTGGAGAGACCGTAAAAGTGATCGACGGGCCATTTAACGGTTTCAACGGAACCATTGAGGAAATCAATGCGGAACGGAAGAAACTGAAAGTAATGGTTAAGATTTTCGGTCGTAAAACCCCCTTGGAGCTTAGCTTTATGCAAGTGGAAAAGGAGTAAAGTAAATTTTTTTATAAAACGTTATGGCTAAAGAAATTGCTGGATTTATCAAGTTACAGATCAAGGGTGGTGCAGCAAATCCGTCACCTCCTGTAGGTCCCGCACTGGGATCGAAGGGTGTGAACATCATGCAGTTCTGTAAAGCATTCAACGCCAGAACCCAGGATCAAACCGGTAAAGTATTACCGGTTGTCATCACGGTTTTTGCCGACAAGTCTTTTGACTTTGTGGTAAAAACTCCGCCGGTGGCCATCCAATTGCTTGAGTATTCAAAGGTCAAATCTGGATCTGCGGAGCCTCATGTTAAAAAAGTCGGATCGGTTACCTGGGATCAGGTAAGAGAGATTGCAGAGATTAAGATGCCTGACCTTAATTGCTTTTCGGTTGAAGCAGGTATGCGCATGGTAGCAGGTACTGCAAGAAGTATGGGGATAACCGTAACAGGTCAATCACCTTTTAATAACTAATTAAAGTTAAGGTTAAATGGCAAAAGTTACCAAGAATAAGAAAGCTGCATTGGAGAAACTCGAGGCCGGTAAAATCTATGAACTGCGCGAAGCTGCCAACATGATAAAGGACATTACCTTTACCAAGTTCGATGCTTCCGTTGACATTGATGTCCGCCTGGGAGTAGATCCTCGGAAAGCTAATCAGATGGTTCGTGGTGTAGTAACTTTGCCCCATGGAACAGGGAAAGAAGTACGTGTTTTGGCTTTGGTAACTCCTGACAAGGAGGCCGAAGCAACTGAAGCAGGTGCTGATTTTGTAGGTCTTGACAATTACATCGACAAAATCAAAGGTGGTTGGACAGATGTAGATGTCATCATCACGATGCCCCCTGTAATGGGAAAAGTAGGTGCGTTGGGTCGTATTTTAGGTCCTAGAGGCTTAATGCCAAACCCAAAGAGCGGAACCGTTACTATGGAAGTCGGAAAAGCCATCAAAGAAGTAAAGATGGGTAAAATCGATTTCAAAGTAGACAAATTCGGTATCGTTCACACTTCCGTAGGAAAAGTTTCTTTCGATCCAACCATGATTGTGGAAAATGCAAAGGAATTCGTTCACACGATTCAGAAATTAAAACCCTCAGCTGCTAAAGGTACTTACATCAAAAGTATTTACCTCTCCAGCACCATGAGTCCCGGCATTCAGGTAGAGCCTAAATCCTGCCTGGAAAGTTAAATAGTTGCAATGAAAAGATCAGATAAATTAGAGGTTATAGAACAATTGACCAATGAGATCAATTCATACAGCCATTTTTACATTGCCGATATCTCAGGACTGAACGCAGAGGTTACTGGCAATCTGAGAAGATTGTGTGAAAAACGCGACGTAAAACTGGTTGTAGTTAAGAATACACTACTCCGTAAAGCTTTAGAGAATTCTACAAAGGAAACTGCTGAACTTTACGATGTACTGAAAGACAATACATCTGTATTATTCTCCAATGTCGGGAATGTTCCTGCCAAACTGATCAAAGAGTTTGCCAAGAAGAACAAAAGACCGATTTTCAAAGCCGCATTTGTTGAAGAATGTGCTTACATTGGAGAAAGTCAACTGGATGCATTGATCGACATCAAATCAAAAGAAGAACTTATCGGTGGCATTATCACCTTGTTGCAATCGCCAATCAAAAATGTTGTTTCTGCTCTTCAATCAGGAGGTCAGACCATTTCAGGCGTGTTGAAAACATTGGAAACACGCAACGCATAAGCAATAATTTAAAAGAAACACAATCCATTAATATTTAAAATCTCAAGTAGTATGGCAGATCTTAAAAAGCTTGCAGAAGAATTGGTTAACCTGACTGTCAAAGAAGTTAACGAACTTGCAGGTATCCTCAAATCAGAATACGGTATTGAACCAGCTGCAGCAGCCGTTGCAGTGTCAGCAGCACCAGCAGCCGCTGAAGCTGCAGAACCGGTCGAAAAAAGCGAATTTGATGTAATCCTCAAATTCGGTGGCCAATCCAAACTTGCTGTAGTGAAATTGGTTAAAGACCTCGCAGGTATCGGTTTGAAAGAAGCAAAGGATTTGGTCGACGCAGCACCAAAAGCGATCAAAGAAAAAGTTTCAAAAGAAGAAGCAGAATCACTGAAAGCTGCGCTTGAAGAAGCCGGAGCTGAAGTTGAAATCAGATAGGGATTGACCTGTCCTAGTAGGTTATAGCGGTTTAGAATCCTCCCAAGGGATTCTAAACCCTTTTATGTTTTTATTTTGGTTCCTTAATTTGGTAGCTAATGCCCTCAATGAATATACAACAAAGGATTAGTTTTGCGTCCACAAAAAGCAAATTTGAATACCCCGATTTTCTCGAGGTTCAAATTAAAGCTTTCAAAGAGTTTTTCCAGTTGGGGACCTCTCCGGAAGACCGCAAAATGGAAGGTCTTTTCAAGGTTTTTCAGGAAAATTTTCCGATTTCCGACACCAGAAATAATTTTGTTTTAGAGTTTATTGACTATCAGGTCGATCCTCCCAGATACAGCATTGAAGAGTGTATCGAACGCGGACTAACATTTAGTGTCCCGTTAAAAGCCAAACTTAAATTGTTCTGTACCGATCCCGAGCACGAAGATTTTGATACTGTTGTTCAGGATGTTTATTTGGGAACAGTACCATACATGACCCAGACCGGATCCTTTGTGATCAATGGTGCTGAAAGAGTTGTGGTTTCTCAATTACACCGTTCTCCCGGAGTCTTCTTCGGTCAGAGCGTTCATGCCAACGGTACAAAGCTCTATTCTGCCCGGGTAATTCCTTTCAAGGGATCCTGGATTGAATTTGCGACTGACATCAACAACGTGATGTATGCCTACATCGACCGTAAGAAGAAGTTACCCGTAACTACACTTCTGCGTGCGATCGGATACGAAAGCGATAAAGATATCCTTGAAATTTTTGACCTCGCCGATGAGATCAAGATTTCAAAAGCAGCCCTTAAAAAGGTTGTCGGACGAAAGCTTGCTGCCCGTGTTCTAAAGACCTGGGTAGAGGATTTCGTGGATGAAGACACCGGTGAGGTGGTCTCCATCGAAAGAAATGAAGTGATTGTCGACCGCGAGGTGGTGATCACCAATGAGCATGTGGATGAAATCATCGAATCAGGTACCAAAACCATCCTCTTGCATAAGGAAGATGCGGTAAATGGTGACTATGCCATCATCTACAATACTTTACAGAAAGACCAGTGTAACTCCGAAAAGGAGGCTGTTCTCTATATCTATCGTCAGCTCAGAAATTCTGAACCGCCTGATGAAGCAACCGCACGTGATGTAATCGATAAACTGTTCTTCTCTGAAGTTCGTTATGATTTGGGAGAAGTCGGACGTTACCGGATTAACAAGAAATTGGGATTGAATATTGAGATGACGACCCGTGTGTTAACCAACCACGATATCATCGAAATCATCAAGTACCTGATCAAACTTGTGAATTCCAAAACGGATGTCGATGACATCGACCACTTGTCAAACAGACGCGTTAGAACTGTTGGTGAGCAGATGTTTACCCAGTTTGCCGTTGGTCTTGCCAGAATGGCGAGAACGATTCGCGAAAGAATGAACGTTCGTGACAATGAGGTTTTCACTCCAATTGACCTGATCAACTCGAAGACCTTGTCTTCGGTGATCAATTCATTCTTCGGTACCAATGCCTTGTCGCAATTTATGGACCAAACCAATCCGCTCGCAGAAATGACGCACAAACGTCGTATGTCTGCTTTGGGGCCTGGCGGTCTTTCCCGTGAAAGAGCTGGTTTCGAGGTGCGTGACGTTCACTATACCCACTACGGCCGGTTGTGCCCGATCGAGACCCCTGAAGGTCCGAATATCGGTTTGATCTCTTCACTTTGTGTGTTTGCTAAAATCAATAACCTTGGTTTTATTTCTACACCTTATCGTAAGTCAGACAATGGGAAAGTCAATCTGAACAACGATGACGTTACCTATTATACGGCAGAGGAAGAAGAAGGAAAAATTATCGCACAGGCCAACGCATTGATTGACGCCGATGGCCGATTCATTAATGCGAAGGTGAAAGCCCGTCTGGATGCTGATTATCCTTTGGCTAACCGTGAAGATGCCGACCTGATGGACGTAGGTCCAAACCAGATCGCTTCGATCGCTGCCTCGCTGATTACCTTCCTTGAACATGATGATGCGAACCGTGCGCTGATGGGTTCAAACATGATGCGCCAGGCCGTTCCGCTGATGCGTCCGGAGTCTCCGATTGTCGGTACCGGACTTGAGCGTAATATCGCCAAGGATGCACGTATCAACATCGTTGCCGAAGGTCCGGGAACTATCGAATATGTGGATGCCGACAAAATTGTTGTCCGTTATGATATGACAGAGGAAGAGCGTTATGTTAGTTTCGATCTTGAAACAAAAACATACAATCTCCCAAAATACAAGAAAACCAACCAGGGTACCTGTATCGACCTTAAACCGATGGTTAAAAAGGGAATGCGGGTGGAAGCGGGTGATATTATGACTGAAGGATATGCCACTGCAGGCGGAGAACTTGCACTGGGCCGTAACCTGAAGGTCGCTTTCATGCCTTGGCAGGGATACAACTACGAGGATGCGATCGTGATCTCCGAAAGGATTGTGCGCGACGACATCTTCACCTCAATTCACGTAGACGAATATTCACTGGAGGTTCGTGATACCAAACGGGGATCTGAAGAATTTACTTCAGACATTCCGAATGTCAGCGAGGAAGCTACCCGCAACCTCGATGAAAACGGATTGATTCGCATTGGTGCCATCGTAAAACCGGGTGATATTCTGATTGGAAAGATTACTCCAAAGGGAGAATCAGATCCTTCTCCGGAAGAAAAATTGCTGCGCGCCATCTTTGGAGACAAAGCCGGCGACGTGAAGGATGCTTCCCTGAAGGCATCTCCATCGCTTAACGGTGTGGTTATCGACAAAAAACTCTTTTCAAGAGTGGTCAAAGAGAAAAAAGGGAAAGTAGCGACAAAACCGCTGCTTGAACAGATCGATCGTGACTTTGAATTGGAGACCAACAAATTGAGGGATATTCTGGTAGAGAAACTGTTCAACCTTGTCAACGGTAAAACCTCACAGGGAGTGAAGGATTATTTCAACACCGATTTGATTCCAAAGGGTGTTAAATTTACTCAGAAGCAACTTCAGATGATTGATTATCTGAATGTTAATCCTGGTAAGTGGACTACCGACAAGGACAAGAACGACATGATCTACGCGCTTGTCAATAATTTCATCATGAAATACAAGGAGGCAGAAGCAGTTGCCCGCCGGAAACGTTACAACGTGACCATTGGCGATGAGCTTCCTGCAGGAATCCTTCAGCTGGCTAAAGTTTACATCGCCAAAAAGCGCAAGCTACAAATTGGGGATAAGATGGCAGGACGTCACGGAAATAAGGGTATCGTTTCGCGAATCGTTCGCGACGAGGATATGCCTTTCCTTTCTGATGGTACGCCTGTAGACATCGTTCTGAATCCGCTGGGTGTTCCTTCACGTATGAACCTTGGGCAAATTTACGAGACTGTTCTTGGATGGGCCGGAAAAGAGCTTGGCGTGAAATTCTCTACGCCGATCTTCGATGGTGCAACTCTTGATCAGATCACCGAATATACCGAAAAAGCAGGTGTTTCAAGATTTGGAAAGACCTGGTTGCACGATGGTGAAACCGGCGAGCAATTTGACCAGCCGGCTACCGTTGGTGTGATCTACATGCTGAAACTCGGCCACATGGTCGAAGACAAGATGCATGCACGTTCTATCGGACCTTATTCGCTGATTACCCAGCAGCCTCTCGGAGGTAAAGCTCAGTTCGGCGGACAGCGTTTCGGGGAAATGGAGGTTTGGGCACTCGAAGCATTCGGTGCATCCAACATCCTTCAGGAAATCCTGACCGTGAAATCGGATGACGTGATGGGTCGTGCGAAAGCGTACGAAGCGATCGTCAAAGGTGATCCAATGCCACAGCCCGGAATTCCGGAGTCATTGAACGTTCTGTTGCACGAACTCAGGGGACTGGGATTGAGTGTAAACTTAGAATAATTGGTTTGTCAGGTATCCGGAGAGCATGGCTCTGCGGATACCCGGCTTTTTGATAATCAAATGGTTATGTTACAAATATTTCCTATAAATTATGGCATTCAGACGAGATAACAAGGTTAAGAGTAATTTCACCAAGATCAGTATCAGTCTTGCTTCACCCGAAGAAATTCTTGAACGTTCGCACGGGGAAGTGCTGAAACCTGAAACCATCAACTACCGGACTTACAAACCCGAGCGTGATGGACTTTTTTGCGAAAGAATTTTCGGGCCGGTGAAAGATTACGAATGTCATTGCGGCAAATACAAGCGCATCCGTTACCGCGGAATCGTTTGCGATCGCTGTGGTGTTGAAGTCACTGAGAAAAAAGTGCGCCGCGAAAGAATGGGGCACATTTCACTGGTGGTTCCTGTCGTACACATTTGGTACTTCAAGTCTTTGCCCAACAAAATCGGTTATCTGCTCGGTTTACCGACCAAGAAACTCGATTCGATCATTTATTACGAACGTTATGTCGTGATCAATTCCGGTATCAAACGCAATGATGGCGTGAAATACCTGGATTTCCTGACAGAAGAAGAATACATCGATATTATTGACTCATTACCCAAGGAAAATCAACTTTTGGATGATGAACATCCTGATAAGTTCATTGCCGACATGGGTGCTGAGGCATTGTATAAACTGCTTTCAAGACTCGATTTGGATGAACTTTCCTACGATCTGCGTAACAAGGCAGGGAATGAGGGTTCACAGCAAAGAAAGAGTGAGGCGCTCAAGCGTTTGCAGGTTGTTGAAGCTTTCCGCTCCTCGAAGGTTAGAAATCAACCTGAATGGATGATCGTGAAAGTCGTTCCGGTCATTCCACCGGATCTTCGTCCGCTGGTTCCATTGGATGGCGGTCGTTTCGCAACTTCCGACCTTAATGACCTTTACCGCAGGGTCATCATTCGCAACAACCGTCTGAAAAGACTGATTGAGATCAAGGCTCCTGAAGTAATTCTCCGCAACGAGAAACGTATGTTACAGGAAGCTGTTGACTCATTGTTTGACAATAGCCGCAAATCCAATGCAGTTAAGACAGATAACAACCGTGCACTGAAATCTCTTTCGGATTCTCTGAAAGGGAAACAGGGACGTTTCCGTCAAAACCTTTTGGGTAAACGTGTCGACTATTCAGCTCGTTCGGTCATTGTCGTCGGACCAAATTTGAAGATTCACGAGTGTGGTATCCCGAAAGAGATGGCCGCAGAACTATACAAACCGTTTGTCATTCGTAAGCTTATTGAGCGCGGAATTGTAAAAACGGTAAAATCAGCAAAGAAGATCGTGGACCGCAAGGATCCCGTTGTTTGGGACATCCTCGAGAACGTGATGAAAGGTCATCCGGTTCTGCTGAACCGTGCGCCTACGCTTCACCGACTTTCCATCCAGGCATTTCAGCCTGTACTGGTAGAAGGTAAGGCCATTCGTCTGCACCCCCTCGTTTGTACTGGTTTCAACGCCGACTTTGACGGAGACCAGATGGCTGTCCACCTTCCGCTTGGCAATGCTGCCATCCTGGAAGCACAACTTCTGATGCTTTCCTCTCACAACCTGCTGAATCCGGCCAACGGTGCACCTATCACTGTTCCTTCACAGGACATGGTACTTGGACTGTATTACATGACCAAACACCGCAAGGGTGCAAAAGGAGAGGGACTTTCTTTCTATTCTCCCGAAGAAGCCATCATTGCCTACAACGAAGGCAAAGTTGACATGCATACCATTGTGAATTGCAAGGTGATGGACCTGGATGAAACTGGAGAATCAAAATTAACAACCATTGAAACCACGGTTGGTCGTATTCTTTTCAATGAATATGTACCAAAAGAAGCCGGTTATCTGAATAAACTGATGACCAAAAAGGCGCTACGTGATATCATTGCAGATATTCTGAAAAGAACCAACAACGCCATTACCGCTCAATTCCTGGATGATATCAAGGAACTTGGTTACAAGATGGCCTACCGTGGTGGTTTGTCTTTCAACCTGGATGATGTAATTATCCCGGAAGGAAAAACCGAAATGGTAGAAGAAGGATATGCCGGTGTTGAAGAAATTTCGAACAACTACAACATGGGTTTCATTACCAACAACGAAAGGTACAACGGAGTGATCGATATCTGGACACACGTCAATGCCAAGTTGACCCAAAGTGTAATGAAAACCATCAGTACCGATAAACAGGGATTCAACTCTATTTACATGATGTTGGATTCCGGAGCCCGTGGTTCCAAAGAGCAGATTCGTCAGCTTTGCGGAATGCGTGGATTGATGGCTAAACCCCAGAAATCCGGCTCTACAGGGTCACAAATTATTGAGAACCCGATTTTGGCCAACTTCAAGGAAGGTCTGTCGGTTCTTGAATACTTCATCTCAACCCACGGTGCCCGTAAGGGTTTGGCCGATACGGCGCTGAAAACGGCTGATGCTGGTTATCTGACCCGTAGGCTTGTGGACGTTGCACAGGATGTAATCATCAATGAGCCTGATTGCGGTACACTCCGTGGTCTGATCGCTTCTGCCTTGAAGAACAACGAAGAGGTGGTGGCTTCACTTTCTGAAAGAATCCTTGGTCGTACAACGGTGCATGATGTTTATCATCCGATGACCGGGAAATTGATCGTTCATTCAGGAGAACAGATTACAGAAGAAATCGCTGCAGTGATTGAAGATTCTCCGATCGAAAGAGTGGAAATTCGTTCAGTACTTACCTGTGAGGCAGAAAATGGTGTTTGCGCCAAATGTTACGGACGTAACCTGGCTACAGGCAAAATGGTGCAGATGGGTGAGGCAGTCGGTGTGATTGCAGCACAGTCGATCGGTGAGCCTGGAACACAGTTGACGCTTCGTACCTTCCACGTAGGGGGTATTGCAGGAAACGTTTCCACACAATCTACCGTGATTGCCCGTTACGACGGTATCGCCGAAATCGAGGAATTGCGCACGGTGGAATGGACGGATGAAAAAGGTGAAAAAGTGGATATCGTTGTCAGCCGACTGGCTGAACTGAAGATTCTGGATAAAAATACCGGAATACCACTTTCCACACACTCCATGCCTTACGGTTCCAAATTGTTCATCAAGAACGGTTCCGAAATCAAAAAAGATTCTGTCGTTTGTGACTGGGATCCATACAACGGTGTTATCATTACGGAGTTCCAGGGTAAGGTATCCTTCCAGGACTTTATCGATAGTGTAACCTACCGTGAAGAATCGGATGAGCAAACCGGTTACCGCGAAAAAGTAGTTATTGAAACAAGAGATAAAACCAAAAACCCGACCCTTCGGATTCTGGATGCGAACGGCGAAGATATCAGGCTTTACAACCTTCCTGTTGGTGGTCACATCAGCGTGGATGAAGGCCAGATGGTCAATGCCGGAGATGTACTGGTGAAAATTCCGAGAGCATCCGGTAAAGCTGGTGACATCACCGGTGGTCTGCCACGTGTGACGGAATTATTCGAGGCACGTAATCCATCTAATCCTGCCGTAGTTTCTGAGATCGATGGTGAAGTATCTTTGGGTAAAATCAAACGTGGTAACAGAGAAATTACCATTACTTCACGTACCGGCGAACAAAAGAAATATCTCGTACCGCTTTCCCGTCAGATTCTTGTTCAGGAAAACGACTACGTGCGTGCCGGAATACCACTGTCCGACGGAGCTACAACTCCTTCAGATATCCTTGCCATCAAGGGGCCTACCAAGGTTCAGGAGTATATCGTGAACGAGGTCCAGGACGTATACCGTATGCAGGGTGTGAAGATCAACGACAAGCACTTTGAAGTAATTGTCCGTCAGATGATGCGCAAGGTAGAAATCGTAGACCAGGGCGATACCCGTTTCCTTGAAAAACAAATCATTGACAAGGGCGAGTTCAACGTCGAAAACGACTGGGTATTTGGTAAGAAAATTGTCACAGATCCGGGAGATTCTGAAAACTTGAAAGCTGGCCAGATCATTACGGCCCGTCGTCTGAGGGATGAAAATTCAATGCTGAAACGCCGTGATAAAAAGGTGGTTGAAGCGAGAGATTCAGTTCCTGCAACATCAAGTCAGGTTCTTCAGGGAATCACAAGGGCTTCACTTCAAACGAAGTCGTGGATGTCTGCTGCATCGTTCCAGGAAACTACCAAGGTATTGAATGAAGCCGCAATCAACGGTAAAGTCGATTACCTGGAAGGTTTGAAAGAGAACGTTATTTGCGGTCATCTTATCCCTGCCGGTACCGGTAACCCAATGTTCAGAAATATCGTGGTTGGTTCAAAAGATGAATACGATCGTTTGATCGACCACAAGAAATACGAAACAGTAGAAGAAGAAGAGTAAACTTTAAGAAGTTCAACAATGCAGGAAGACAATCAGAATCAGCTCAATATTGAACTTAGTGAAGAGATCGCACAGGGGACCTATTCCAACCTGGCCATCATTACTCATTCTCCGTCAGAATTTGTAGTGGATTTTATCAGGGTAGTACCGGGTGTACCGAAAGCCCAGGTCAAATCCAGGATCATACTTACACCGGAACATGCCAAAAGATTGATGAAGGCACTTCAGGACAACATCCAGAAGTACGAATCAATGTACGGGCCAATTCAGATTCAGGGAGGATATGAACCCACTGCATCGACTCCTTTCGGTCCTCCGAAAGGTCAGGCATAAAAAAATCCCCTCCGAGTTTTCGGAGGGGATTTTTTTTGTAAAATTTCCTCTAATTTTATCCTAAGATATATGACCGAACAAATGCTAAAACTCGGGGAAAGTTATTTGCGATTAGATTTATAAAAGAGTAAATAATAGAACACTTAGCAAGTTATTCTCGATTTAAAGATCGCATTTGGTCCTAAACCCTTTGAGCGAATGCCGGTGTATCTCTTTAAATGAGTCCAAACCATTGGTCATTGCAAGAAGTTTGCTGATTTCAATAAAATCATCAAATCCTTCAATGATTTCACTGTAGGAACTATATTCCCAATCTTCATATTTTTCACAAAAGCGATGGTGAATAGGATTTCTATGGGTATATACAATTGCATTTAAAAAGTATTTCTTATCGAATATTGGCTCTCGTTTAAAATTCTTAATGAACAATGATCCCATGCGATGATAAACCTTATTGAATGACTGGGTGTAACAACTAAAAAGATTTGCGAATTGTTTCGATAAATATTTTTCGATTTCGATATCGCTGCAAACTTTTCCAAAGTTGGATCCTTCGCTCTTTCCCTGGTCGACGCTGCAAACTTTTCCAAAGTTGGATCCTTCGCTCTTTCCTCTTTCAAAGTTGGCAACTTTGGAAAAGTTGTATCTAATCGATCGATCGTTGTTCTCTATGACCAGCGCTTCAATAGTTTGGCGTTTGCGAATGCGTATAACCAGATGGAAATGATTGGGCATCAGACAGTAGGCATATGTTTCTGCAATTGGAGCGATATATTTCCGATACTTTTCCAAAAAGTAGCCGAAATTAGCCTTTGACCGGAATGTATTCTCGAATCCATTGGCATGGTTGAAAATGTGGTAACTGGAATCGGGATGTAAAGCTTCCATTTTGTGTTCGAATTGTCGACCTTCTTATAAAGATATGGCAATTGGAAATAGTTTTCAAACTTTCTATAACTTTTCAAAACGTTCAATATTCGCTCGAAAAAATAGTGAAGCTCGAAACTATATGGAAATTGTAATCGTTAATTCGAGATTTTTTCTGCTGCCTCGCAAATAACTGAAATTTTGTTGGTGGAGATTACATCGATCCCTGCCTTGATGGCTTGATAATAGGAGTCAGGAGACTCGTTTTTTCCGAATCCGTCTGAGAAAATTTTAACTCCTTTTTGGTGTGCCTTGTCAATTAGTTCCCTGGAGAGTTCATTCCAGTTAGCATCCAGGGCATAAGGATGGTAAGTATCGATCATCCGGTCCAGATCCTTCGCACTGTCCAATCCGGGCAATATTTTGGCCCCGGATGCCAGTGACCTGATCTGGTTGATCTGTCTCAGGTCGTTGATGTAGAAGACGGATCCCTCCAATAGATTGTATTGACTTAAGTTGTCAATCAGCACTTTGGCATTGATCTCTTTGCAATCAACATAGAAGTAGGTTTTGTGCTTGTTTTTTTCATTGTGGTCAGCGAGAAGCCTGCATGCCTCCTCAAGCGTTGGGACTTTCTCCTCCTTAAAAAAAGAGTCGAACCATGATCCTGCGGATAGCTCCCTTGCCTCTTTGAAATTTAGCTCATTGACGGGCCCTTTTCCGGTGGTGGTCCGGTTCAGGGTACCATCATGCAGCAAGACTGAAATACCGTCTCTGGTTTGCCTGACGTCCATTTCGATGTAGTCGGCTTCAAGATCCAGGGCAATTTGCATGGCTGAGAGCGTGTTTTCAGGAGCAAATTCATTCGCTGCGCGGTGAACAGCGATGCCAACAGCAGGTATTTTATTGGCCCGAAAACGCGCCATTGCGTGCTTCGTTTTGGCATATTCAGGCTTGGAGGCCAGGTAATCAGTCAGTTTCCGGGGCTGTTTTGCTTCAGTTACGCTACCTGAAGTAAAGGAGTTTCCCGCAAGGGAAAATAAAATGAGAATTATTGTTAATATGCTTTTCATATAGTCGTAAGTTAAAAGAATATTTTAATGCCGTAGATGCTGATTCCCATTTTTTGAGGATTCTGCCAATTGTGTCGCGCAAAGCTCGCAAAGAAAAAATACGACATTGTTATTTGTGCATTACTTAGTTGAAAGAAAATTGATGTTTAAGAGATGATTGATGCAGGAAAGATGCAATATGCTTCCTTCACTTTATCCTCTTGCCCTTGTCCTTTTTCCTCCTTTTGTCAGTTGTTGTACATGGTTCTGAAATCGCTGGGAGTCATGTTGGTTCCTGTTTTGAACTGCCTGTTAAAATTGGAAATGTTGTTAAAGCCTGATTCTGAACAAATCTGGGAAATCGGAATCCTGTTTTCAATCAGCAATTTCTTGGCATGACAAACCCTCAATTCGTTGAGGAAGGTCATAAAAGTCTTTTTTGTGCTTTTCTTGAAGTATTTGCAGAAGGCATGCGGGGTCATGTTGGCGATTTGGGCGATGTCTTCAATCTGCAGAGGATAGTGGAAATTTTTGATGACGTAATGATGAACTTTCTGCAGCCTGACAAAGGATGCGCTGTTGGCATCCAAAAAGGGTGTTCCGGATGAGAAGTCCTCTGTGAGCAACTTCCGGGATTCTAATTTAGAGAGTTCTGTCAGAATTTCAAGAATGAGAATGATTCTTTGCGGACCTTTTACTTTTGTCAACTCGCCCATCATTCTTGGAATTCTGCTGTTGATGGCACCTGGAAACACAAGTCCCGCCTGAGATTTTTTGAGCAGTTCCTGTATCGGGATCATTTCCTGTATGTCGAAGAAATTCTTTCCCAAAAAATCATCTGAGAAAAGAACAACTACCGCTTTGGCCTGCATCAGATCCGACTGATCATGGATATCATCACTCTTCCAGTAGTGCGGGATGTTGGGTCCAAGGAGGATTAAGTCGCCTTCCTGGAAATTCTCAATGGTATCGCCGATAAATCTTTTCCCTTTGCTTTCAATAACATACTTCAGTTCGTACTCAGGATGAAAATGGTATTCAGAATGGAACCGAGGTAATATTAACCTGGTTGCCAGAAAAGAGGAACCTTCACTCAGTAGTATTTTCTGATAGGTCGCTTTCATAATGGTATATTATTGTTTCAATACAGGTATTATTCACGATAATTTTGACAAAATTATATTAATCTATGATAATACATCATTAAATTGTTATGAATTTATCATTTAAGTTTGTACTGTGCAGAGTTAAGAAAGTAGAATTAACAGGAACAATACAATCGGATGAAAAAAGTCGCAATTCTTGGTTTTGGTTTTATGGGGATGACTCATGCTGAAAATATTCTTAAGAATGGTGATTTGGAATTGGTGGCCATTGTGGACAAAAATCCGGCAGCCGTTGAAGAGAAGTTAAATTCTGCAACCGGAAATTTTGCCGTAGGTGAGATTAAACAGGAAAAACTCGAAAAGATCAAACGCTATACCAGCATTGATGATTGTCTTGAGTTTGAAGACCTGGACGCTGTCCACATTTGTGTTCATACCGATCTTCATTACGAGATGACCAGGAAAGTGCTGCTTCACGGGAAACATGTTTTTCTGGAGAAACCGTTCTGTCTTGACATGCAACAGGCCGATTTGCTGATTAAACTGGCCAAGGAAAAGGAGAAAATTCTTATGGTTGGGCATGTGGTCAGGTTTATGCCTCCTTACCAGAAATTGAAAAAATACATAGACAGTAACGAGTTCGGAAAACTGAAGTTTTTGTCAATGACCCGTTTCTCAGGTATTCCTGCATGGGGAGAATGGATGGACAGGCGTGTTTCCTTCGGATCATCCGGAGGTGCATTATTCGATCTGCTTATTCATGACATCGATTTTGTAAACTCCATTCTGGGTATGCCGGGAAGTATCAAATGCAATTATCTGCCGGGACTCCTGAGTAAACATGACTACATCACGGCTTTGTGGAGTTATTTTGATAAAGATATCAATGTAAAAATGGAAGGGGGAAATATATTTCATTCCAATTTTCCATTTCAGGCAGGATATATGGCGCAGTTTGAAAAAGCAAGTATCCAATATTCGACCATCAAGGGTGATGTCATCCAGATTGCCACGGATTCCAAATTGGAAGAAGTGCCATCAGGAAGTGCAGGAGATGGATTTTATAACGAGATTGCCTATTTCGCTCAATGCATAAGTCAGAACAGACCTCCCGTTGAATGCATGCCGGAATCGTCGTTACAGACAATTCAACTTTGTTACGATCATATTTAGAACAATCAACTACTACGAAATGAGCAAAAATAAATTAGCAATTCACGGAGGACCTAAAACTGTAGAAAGGGATTTTGCCTGGCCTGTCTTTGATGAGACAGATGTCAATCTGGTCGCAGAGATTGTGAGAAGCGGTAAATGGGGAAACCCTGATTGTGGTGGGGAAGTGGCGGATCTGGAAAAAGAATTTGCCACCTTTTGTGGTGCAAAATATGCACTTACTTGTGTAAACGGTTCTGTTGCACTTCGTCTGGCGCTCATTGCCTGTGGGGTAAAACCCGGAGACGAGGTGATAGTTCCTCCCTATA
This sequence comes from Prolixibacteraceae bacterium, assembly GCA_037129695.1. Classification (GTDB taxonomy): domain Bacteria; phylum Bacteroidota; class Bacteroidia; order Bacteroidales; family Prolixibacteraceae; genus CAINVV01. Next base: position 8,377 of record JBAXUL010000051.1, on the reverse strand, counting down.
CTTTTATCGCTACAGCATCTATTGTCATTGAAGCGAATTGTGTACCGGTCTTTGTGGACATTGATCCGCGAACCTATAACCTGGATGCTTCGAAAATTGAGGCATCCATCACTTCCAGAACCAGAGCGATCATTCCGGTCCATTTTGCAGGTCAGGCTTGCGAGATGGATGAGATCCTGACAATAGCAAAAAAACATCATCTGCGAGTGATTGAGGATGCCTGCCATGCGCACGGGGCAGAATACAAAGGAAAAAAACTGGGTTCTATCGGGGATGCAGGCTGCTTCAGTTTTCAATCTTCCAAAAATCTGACGAGCGGAGAAGGCGGTATGGTCATCACCAACGATGATGCGCTTTACCAGATGATGAATTCCCTGCGGAATGTTGGCAGGGTAGAAGGTGGTGCATGGTATGAACACCACAATGCCGGATGCAATTACCGGATTACCCAACTGCAGGCAGTATTGCTTTCCAGTCAGTTGAAAAGACTGGGGGAGCAAACCCAAAAGCGTCATGATAACGGTACCTATCTCAATGAATTGTTGTCGAAAGTTGATGGAATTACACCGCTTGCCAGAGGGTTGGGCGAGACGCTGCACAGTTATCACATATACATCTTCAAGTACGACAAATCGAAATTCAACGGACTTTCCAAAGTTGAATTTTCCAAAATGCTGGCGGCTGAAGGAGTCCCTTGTTTCATGGGTTATCCGGAGCCGCTTTACAAACAACCTTTGTTTCAGAAGAAAAATTTCATGTGTTATGCCATTCCCGAAGAGGTTGATTACTCCGGGGTATGTTGCCCGGTGACAGAAAAGGCATGCTACGAGGAAGCTGTCTGGATTTTCCAGAATACCATGCTTGGAACGAGGCAGGATATGCAACAGTTTGCCGCCGCCATCATCAAAATTCAGGAAGCAGTTAAAGAATAAATACAACTCAATATATCAATCGCTCTTACGAATCTCAAGGAAAAGTCAGGTAAAGATTTGTGTCCGTCAACTACTACTACTACTATTTTTTTTAACATGTTTTTACTGACCGAACAAAGGGTCGTCCAATTTTGGATGACCCTTTTCCGTTGCCTTTATGCGGTAGAAGATTTGGTATTTGGAATGCGCTTTTTCACCTGACAATGGTTGCACCATTTATTTCTTTCGCCTGATTGATTTGGATGATTTATTTTTCAAATCCCATGCCTTTTTCTTACATTTCCTCATAAGTAGTATCTACGACATTCCCTGCATTCGGACGGGGAGGCATTTTCTTTAACCTCCAGGCTGTAATCAACTCCAGAATACCGTACAGTAAAAGGATTGCACCAAAGAAAATCAGGATATTTTCGGCACTTTCGATGGGATGTACCAACAGAAAAATTCCACCTGAGGCCATTAACAGGCCAAAAGTCAGGAAGACCCACGACCACATAGATTTGGAAAGCGTTCCAAGCGCTCCGAAAAACTGCATGAGACCGATACCTGTAAAGATCATTCCGAAGAAAAAGCAGAAAAATTTGACAATTGCCAACGGAGAGGCCAAAAACAGGCATCCAAGAAAAATATTAAAGAACCCTTGAAATGCAGATGAAGTGTTACTCTTTTTTTTACGGTACGAGAATAGCAGACTGAGAATTCCGCTGAGCAGAACCATTGCACCAATGGTCATTACCACTGTTTTGAGGGTCAATCCCGGCAGGGAAAGAATGACAGTACCTATGGCGATGGTCAGAATCCCTCTGATGAGTGAATTGACGGGTGAGGCGCGAAAAAATAATCTCATGAGTCGTAGTATTATTTCCCAAAAATAGTGAGTTAAACAATATTAGCAATTATTTGGGAAGAAATGGTTAAGATACCACAACTTTGAAAGGAGTTTATTTGCTAACTTTCCGACTTCAAATCAACAGTCAATGAGAAATATAACCAGATTTTTCCTTCTGATGGCATTTTGTTCCATCGGATTATTAATTTCTTCAGCCGGTAATGTAAGCGGCCAGAAGAATCCGAATTTCACTCAATATGTGAATCCATTCCTGGGGACAGATTTTTTTGGACACACCTATCCGGGTGCATCACTCCCATACGCCATGGTTCATGTCAGTCCGGATTGCAACACAACAGGCTGGACCTACAGTGCTGGATATACCTATTCTGACAATTCAATCATCGGATTTAGTCATTCGCATTTCAGCGGGACAGGAATGGTTTATGGAGGGGATATCCTTTTGCAGCCGATGGTTTCAGACAGACTGAAGATTGTTCCCGGTTCCAAGGAAAATCCCGAAGAGGGATACCGTTCAAGGTTTGATCACAAAGACGAAGTTGCCTCTCCGGGTTATTATTCGGTTTACCTGAAAGACAATCAGGTGAAAGTTGAACTAACAGCAACACAAAGAGTTGCAGTGCACAGATATACATTTCCTGCCGCAGTCAATTCACGGGTAATTCTGGATATTGGTCACCAGATCGGATCGACTCCGTCGACTGGTCTCTCGCGGGTAGACATCATCAGCGACCACCAGATGGAAGGTTTTAAGAGCACGCAACGCGGGACCGTTTACTTTGCCGCTGAGTTCAGTAAGCCATTTCAGTACTACGGAACTTTTGATGCAACCTACAAAACTCCCGAATCAGGTGGGAGTGTCTTTCCCTATAAAAACAGTGAAGTTGGCGACAAGATCGGGGCATTTTTTTCGTTCCGTACGAAAGACAAAGAGCAGATTGTTGTCAAGGTAGCTTTGTCCTATATCGACGTGGCAGGTGCCAGAAAGAATCTGAAAGAGGAAGTTAAGGATTTTGATTTTGACCGCGTGAGGGCTGAAGCAGATCAAACCTGGAATAAAGAACTTTCAAGAATTGAGATATCAGGCACAACAGATGATCAAAAGGAGATTTTTTATACGGCAGTCTACCACTCCCTGCTGGCACAGTATATCTCGCAGGATGTTGATGGAAACTATTTCGGCATGGATGGGAAAATCCACAAGGCAGAAGGGTATGATTTCTACGGATCATTTTCCTGCTGGGACACCTACCGTTCACAGCACCCCTTTCTTACCCTGATGGCACCCGATCACGTGAACGACTTTCTGAAATCCATCGTGGCCAAGGCGAAAGATTTTGGCTGGATGCCTGCTCAGCATTTTTTGAATGTTTATGGTGAAGGGATGGTTGGTGACCATTTGATTCCCATCCTTGTGGACGCCTACATGAAGGGATATCGTGATTTTGACGTGGAATATGCCTACCAGGCCATCCGGAAAAAAGCGCTGGAATTGCCAAAACTTCCTGTCCCGGCGAGTGCAGCCCGTTCCGGACTGGAATTCTATCTCCAACTGGGTTATGCCCCGATTGACAAGGTGACGGAAGCAGTTCCGAATACCCTTGAGCTCGCCTATGATGACTGGTGTATCGCACAGATGGCCAAAGCATTGGGTAAAAAATCTGACTACGAAATGTTTGCCAAACGCGCCTTGAACTACAAGAATGTGTGGGATGGTTCAACTGGTTTTATGCGTCCGAAAAAAGCCGATGGCACGTTTCTCGAAGCATTGAACGGGCGCGAACAGGTGATTGACACAGTCGGGAAACACACCTATTACAGGTATTTTGATCCTTTGCTGGTTGGCAGGCGTCCATCAAGGCATTATACGGAATCCAATGCGTGGCAATATATCTGGTCGGTACAACATGATGTTCAGGGATTGATCAATCTCTTCGGCAGCAATCAGAAATTCAACGACAAACTTGATCAGTTTTTTACGATGGATCCAAATATCACAGGACCGAAATACGTCGGGGTGGTGGGTACGATTGGCCAGTATGTGCAGGGAAATCAGCCTTCTCATCACGTTGCCTATCTTTACAATTATTCTGGTCAGCCATGGAAAACCCAGGAAAGGGTGCGGCAGGTCTGTGAGCAACTTTACCAATCCGGCCCGGGAGGAATTTGCGGGAATGAAGATATGGGATCACTTTCGTCGTGGTATGCGCTCAGCGCTCTTGGCATTTATGCCGTGACACCGGGAATACCAGTTTACAACATCGGATCTCCACTTTTCGGCAAAGCTGAAATCCATTTGCCAGGCAATAAATCCTTCGTTATTGAAGCCAAAAACAATTCTTCTGCGAACAAATATATTCAGTCTGCCACTCTGAACGGAAAGCCTTTTGACAGACCCTGGATAGCTCATGAAGAGATCACAAAAGGGGGAACCCTGATTTTCGAAATGGGCTCCGAACCTAACAAGAAATGGGGAATCCATTCTCCGCCGCCGTCAATGACCGAAAAGTAATAAAAAATCATTCTAAATTATTTGAAGGATAATTGCTTATTCTTTTTTTCGAACGTCGTATTTATATGTTCCAAAGTCTTGTGTGATTTGACTTCAGGCCATATTTACCCTATTTTTTCTTCCCATCCGGGTGTGAATCCGTCAGGTGATCCGTTTTCCTCCATTTTCAATGGTTTGGTAACCATTTGATGAAGTTTTATATTTGCCACCCGAAAGTTGAAAACATAAAACTTACTTATGAAGGGTTTAAAAATAATAGTATTGGCCAAGCAGGTCCCTGATACCAGAAACGTTGGGAAAGATGCCATGAAGGCCGACGGAACAGTTAACCGTGCGGCACTTGCTGCAATTTTTAATCCGGAAGATCTGAATGCACTCGAAGTGGCTTTGAGAGTAAAAGACAGTGTTCCGGGATCAACCATCACCATTTTGACGATGGGACCCGGAAGAGCCGCCGAAATTGTCAGGGAAGGATTGTACCGCGGGGCTGATAGCGGAGTTCTGCTAACCGATCGTGCCTTTGCCGGATCAGATACGCTGGCTACTTCTTACGCATTGGCGCAGGCCATCAAGGAAATGGGTCACTTCGACCTGATTGTTGCCGGTCGTCAGGCCATTGACGGGGATACTGCTCAGGTGGGTCCTCAGGTGGCTGAGAAGCTAAATTTACCACAGGTTACTTATGTTGAGGAGGTATTGAAGGTTGAGAAATCCTCCATCCTTGTTCGACGCAGACTTGACAACGGGGTTGAGACGGTAAAATCTCCGCTTCCGATGTTGTTGACGGTAAACAGCAGTGCTCCTGACTGCCGTTCAAGAAACGTCAAGATGCTGATGAAATACAAGCATGCCAGAACCACTACAGAGAAACAGGAAGCCACTGAAGATTATACCCATTTGTATGACAGCCGTCCATTTTTGCATATCCGCGAAATGACTGTCAATGATATCAAGGCTGATGCTGACCAGCTGGGATTAACCGGATCTCCAACCAAAGTGAAAAAGATCGACAATGTGGTTTTACAGGCAAAGGATGCCAAGAAACTAAATATGGCAGATGAAGGGATCAACGAGTTGATGAAAGAGTTGATTGAAAGTCACGTGATCGGCTAATGATTTCAAAAATTTAATTAATTGAGAATGAACAACCTATTTGTATACTGTGAAGTTGAAGAAGGTGTAGTGGCTGAGGTTAGCCTCGAATTGCTTACCAAAGGCCGGAGTCTGGCCAATCAACTGTCTTGTCAATTGGAAGCAGTGGTCATCGGTTCCGGATTAGCCGGAGTCGAAAAGCAGATTCTTCCTTTTGGGGTAGATGTATTGCACATTGCTGATGACGCGCGTCTGGAGCCTTTTACCACATTGCCCCATGCCTCCATTCTGAACAAACTGTTCGGAGAAGAGAAACCCCAGATTGCCCTGATGGGTGCTACGCCGATTGGCCGCGACCTGGGTCCAAGAGTATCGTCCGCTTTGCACAGTGGCTTAACAGCCGACTGTACCAGCCTTGAGATTGGTGATCATGAAGACAAGAAGGCCGACAAAGTTTACAAGGATCTGCTTTATCAGATCAGACCTGCTTTCGGCGGTAACATCATTGCCACCATTATTAATCCTGACTGCCGTCCGCAGATGGCCACGGTTCGGGAAGGTGTCATGAAGAAGGAAAAGGTCAATGATGCCTATCAGGGTAAGGTCAACCATCTGGAAATTTCCAACTATGTATCTGATCTTGATTTTGTCGTTCAGATTATTGAAAGGCATACCGAAAAGAAAAAGATCAACATCAAAGGAGCTCCTATTGTTGTTTCTGGCGGATATGGAGTAGGATCGAAGGAGAATTTCAAATTGTTGTACGACCTCGCAGCGGTATTGGGAGCTGAGGTTGGAGCGTCCAGGGCAGCAGTCGATGCCGGATATGCAGAGCATGATCGTCAGATCGGCCAGACTGGCATTACCGTTCGTCCGAAATTATACATAGCCTGTGGAATCTCGGGTCAGGTACAGCACCGTGCCGGAATGGAAGAATCTGCCCAGATCATCTCGATTAACTCGGATCCGGAAGCGCCGATCAATTCCATCGCCGATTATGTAATTACAGGTGATATCGCTGAGGTCATTCCCAAGATGATCAAGTATTATAAATTGAATACGAAGTAAATCGTGGTTGAATCGGGGAATCCCCAATAATATCATTCAAAATGGCAAATTTTTACAACGATAATAAAGACCTGAAATTTCATTTGAACCATCCTCTGATGCACAAGCTGGTGTCATTGAAGGAACGGAATTTCTTGGACAAAGAACTATATGACTATGCTCCGATGGATTTCGAAGATGCGATGGACAGTTACGATCGTGTTCTGGAGGTAGTTGGGGAAATAAGCGGAGATATCATCTCCCCCAATGCTGAAAGTATCGATGCCGAGGGACCTCAGGTTATTGACGGCCACGTCAAATATGCCCGTGGAACTCAGGAGAATCTGGATGCACTGGTACAGTCGGGTTTGATGGGAATTACGCTTCCCCGCAGGTTTGGAGGATTGAATTTTTCCATCGTTCCATACATCATGGCCGCTGACATTGTATCCAGGGCAGATGCAGGATTCGTCAACATCTGGGGATTGCAGGATTGTGCAGAGACGCTGAATGAGTTTGCCACAGAAGAACAAAAGATGCGTTATCTCACACGCGTGGTTCAAGGGGAAACCATGGCAATGGACCTTACCGAACCCGATGCAGGATCCGATCTTCAGGCAGTTCAGCTAAAGGCTCATTTCGATGAGAAAAAGGGATCCTGGTTGCTGAATGGGGTTAAACGTTTTATCACCAACGGTGACGGCGATATTGCACTTGTCCTGGCACGTTCGGAAGAAGGTACCCGCGATGGAAGGGGATTGTCGATGTTTGTTTATGACAGACAGAGCGGCGGAGTCATTGTACGCCGCATCGAGCACAAAATGGGGATCATCGGATCTCCCACCTGTGAGCTGGTTTTCAAAAATGCGCCTGCGGAACTGATAGGTTCACGAAAAATGGGCTTGATCAAATATGTCATGGCCCTGATGAATGGTGCCAGATTGGGAATTGCTGCTCAATCAGTCGGAATTTCAGAGGCTGCCTACCGAGAAGCCCTTCAATATGCGAAAGAGCGCAAACAATTTGGAAAGGCAATTATCGAATTCCCTGCTGTATTCGAGATGCTCTCTGTGATGAAGGCCAAACTGGATGCATCACGCACCTTATTGTATGAAACTGCAAGGTTTGTCGATTTGTACAAAACCTACGAACAAATATCGGAAGATCGTAAATTGGAGCCAGCCGAACGGAGTGAGATGAAGGAAGCGCAAAAGGTGGCTGATTTGTTCACCCCACTCGCAAAAGGTATTACTTCCGAATACTGTAACCAGAATGCGTATGATGCCGTTCAGATCCATGGAGGATCCGGATTCATGAAAGATTACCCGGTGGAGAGAATTTACCGTGATGCCCGTATAACCTCCATTTATGAGGGTACCACACAACTTCAGGTGGTAGCTGCCATCCGCGGAGTTACGACAGGAGGCTATCTGAAGCAGATCAGAGTGTATGAAAAAACCGAATTGAAGCCGGAACTTGAAAAGTTCAGGCGGATTCTCATCTCTCTGACCCAGGATTACGAAGAGGCTGTAGAAAAGGTGGTAGCAGCCGGTGACGACGAATTTATCGAACTGCATGCCCGCAGAATGGTCGAAATGGCTGGTTATATCATTATGAGCTATTTATTGGTGATTGACACCAACAGGGATAGCTCGCATCTGAGATCTGCCCAGGTGTTTAACAAGATGGCCAAAGGGGAAGTAAAAGCCAGAGGCGAATTTATTCGCGTATCATCGGTTGAAGACATCGGACTTTATAAGTACTAATGCCATTGAAAAATAGACAAAAAGCCGGTAGTTTACCGGCTTTTTGCTTGTATAGTGCTGACATACAAGAGCATGAATTTCTTTACTTTAATTTAACAAAAAAACTTCAGGAAGGTATTGTGGGGAACTAAAACTCTCTATCTTTGCACCCACGTTTAAGGAGAAAGAAACGCAGCGA
>JBAXUL010000050.1:0-26500 GCA_037129695.1 Prolixibacteraceae bacterium | reverse complement strand
GATCGTATTTTGGAGTTACAAATAGATTTGTTTTGCCATTTGTGGGCTTATTCCGCGTTCGTTTTATTTTGGAAGAAAATTGGTCACGCAAAGCACGCAAAGTAACGCAAAGAAGAGGAAATTGAATTTGTGTTCATACGTAAATAGTATATAAATTGCTGAATATCAGATCGTATTTTGGAGTTACAAATAGATTTGTTTTGCCATTTGTGGGCTTATTCCGAGTTCGTTTTATTTTGGAAGAAAATTGGTCGCGCAAAGCTCGCAAAGTTACGCAAAGAAGAGGAAATTAACTTTGCGTGCTTTGCGTGCTTTGCGTGCTTTGCGTGCTTTGCGCGACCTCCTAAAAACCTCCATATCATTCTTCAATTATCATTCAGTATAACAAACAACAATTTTAGCCTCTTATTCCACTATAATCCTGTCAATTTCTGAAGCAGTTCCGGTGCGACAGAAGTCTTTGGATGGAATTTATTCCCGGTCATGTATTTTTTCAGACTGAACAGAAGTTGCTTTGCCTCCGGCCTTAGATCCAAGCCGGTGGTGAGGTCAATTCCGGATACCAGAATCCTGCCTTTGCCCACCCTTGCCTCAAATAGCAGGCACAGTGGACGGTTGGTGAACCAGTCGTCAATTACCCTGACGATGGGCTTCAACTCTGCGGGAAATTGACTCAGATTGATGGCTCCCGAATGGCTCATGGCATCCCACCATTGCCAGTTGCTGTGGTATTCGGTCGGGAATTCCGCCAGTGCAGGATGGTTCGGATTGCACAATATTCCCAGTGTGTGGGGTGCCTGTCCGCGGGTCCAGGCTGTGTTCCAGAAGATACTCGAGAATCCGATGGCTATTTTACCGCCGAATTCGGGGGATATGGTTCCTGTTTTCAGGGAAAGCAAAACGGTGCCTCCTTCTTCCAGGAAGGTTTGAGTGGATGGGTCCAGACCGGAAACCATTTTGATTTGGCTGAATGTGGAAACTGGTTCATTTTTTGCCGGATAAACCCAAAAATCCCATGAATTGGAGAAAGAACCGACCGAGATTTCAAGCGTCAGTTTCTCCGGAGATTGGATGGATGAAAGTGGAACTGTTATCTTTCCCAACTGGATGCAATTCCCGATTGGGATGTTGGTGTTGTTCAGTTTCCCTTGCAGGACGACCTTCCCGTTTTTGTCCGTTATTTTCCATTCCGGTGTGCAGGAAAGGAGGGGAACCTCTCCATAATGAGCTACTTCTGCCGAAACTTCCAATGATTCTTCGTTGGTGAAGGTGCATTTTTTCATTCTGGACAGAGGAACGGTGGAGTTGCAGAATCTGCTGAATTCCATGGGTGAAACATATCCCTTTTCATCCCAGAATGGATCAAGAACCCCCACAAGGGCAGTCCCCTGTCCGGGAAAATCATGGAGGTCCAGTAGTTGAAATCCTGCGAAACCGGAGGTGCGCAGCGCTGCTTCGATTTCGGCCTTGTAGCAAAGTGCCTGCAACTTTCCGGAAGCCAGCAAAAAGCTGTCGGCGAGAAGCGCCATGCCATGGTCTTTCAGTGTCTCCTGAAAAATCTCAAAATTTTTGGCGCGTACGACGCCGTTGTATTTTGGAATTTCCTTGAAATTGGGATACACACACCACTGTCCGATTTCATGACTGATAACCGGCTGCTTCAGTTTGGCTATTTTGGATGACCAATCGTAATCGGTTCTTGGGGCTTCCCCGTTGATGATACTTTTGAGTCCTTCGCCCCAACCCTGAATTCGCGGGGAAGGGGTACTCAGGTAGTCATTCACTTCCAGATCAGGCCATCCGGCACCTGAGGTATAGATCCTACGGCTGTCCTTGTTTTTCCAGAAAGTCACAAAATTCTGCAGAAACTTCGAGTAATTCTTGCCTCCGGGTTCGTTCCCATAGGCCATCATGCAAAAGGACGGGTGATTGCCGTAGGCATCTGCCATACGCTGGCTTTCCTCGTACAGGTAATTGTCGAATGGTAATCCATCGCCGAGGGTGGTTGACTGGTTGGACCAGGAAGAACATTCCACATGAAGGTAGAAACCCGTCTCGTCGGCTGCCTGAAAAGCGGCTTCCGGCGGGCACCAGGAGTGAAAGCGCATGTGATTCAGACCGTGGGCACGGCAAATCCTGAAGATACGGAGCCATTCACCGGTAGTCGTAGGCGGATAACCTGTTTTCGGGAAGATGGCACATTCAAGCGTTCCACGGAGGAAAGTGGGCTGACCATTGATCAATAGCTGCCTGCCTACCGCCTTGAATTCTCTCATTCCAAAGGTCGTTCGCAGGGTGTCAGTCAATTTTGAGGAGAGATCGGTCAGTACAGCGGTCAAATGGTACAAGGAAGGGTGAAATTCATTCCAGAGTTTTACATCGTTCCCCATCGGATATTCCATGGTTAACAGATTCGCACCGGTACCCAGATTGAAAAGCACTGTTCTGTCGGCAGGAACCGAGGCTCCGCCTGCACTCAGGTCAATTTTGATACCTGCCACTTTCCCTGTAGGATTCACCACCTTCAATTTGGCGGTGATTCTCCTGTTCAAAATATCAGGATAAATTTGAATATTTTCAATGTTCACGGAAGACCGCGCTTCGAGGAACAATTGTCCGACGATGCCATTCCAATTGGTTTGTGTGTGATCGGAGATGCTGTGAGAATTCATACCCGGATCAATCTCTTTAGTCCTGTTGTCGATGCAGACAGTCAGTGTATGTTTGCCGGGAGTCAATTGTTCTGTCAGGTCATAGCTATGCGGAGTTCCCAGCGAATTCCGCATGCCGGATTCCAGATTGTCTACCCAGACCCTGCTTTCCCAATGGCATCTTTCGAGGTATAGTCTGATATTTTGTCCTTTCCAACCGGCTGGGATAATTACTTCTTTTTGGTACCATGCGGCTCCCTGGTAATGTTTCAGCGACTGAAGCCAAAAGGGAATCTTGATGTTTCCGGGCTGGCGGTATTTCGCATATTCAGGGTTTTTGAAAAAGGAGCTATCCACAATCTGCCCGGTCCATTTGGTATTCAGGGTGATGTCGTCGCCTTTGCCATTGGTCGACATCGAACCCGGAAGAGTTACCTGATCTGACAAGGTTTTGTTGAACCATTTATCCGGAATCCCTTTGTCATTGGGGTCAACAGCGAATTTCCAGGTTCCTGAAAGGTCGAATTTTTGCTGACCATCCAACTGATTGCAGGCAAACGAAAGGATGACAAGCAGGAAAATCAGGTATTTCATATTTCGTTCCTATTAAGGTTTTTTATATAACAATTCACAGATTTTCGCTGATAAAACACCGATAGACTTGGAAATAAGTTTTAAGAACATTTTATTGTCGTAGATTTTGAATCCCCTGTTTCGAGAATTCTGCCAGTTTTTTCACGCAAAGCGCGCAAAGTCCGCAAGGAAAATACGACCTTTTTATTTGTCCATTACTTAAATGGAGATTGTCTTTCAAATTTCGATCGCTGGATTGTGAAAAGTTCTTTCAACAATCTGCGTTCGTGAAAGTTGTAGCGGTTATTTCTCCGAAATGCAGTACAAATACTTGAATCCTCTCAAGAACAGGTCATTGCCAACTACGACCGGTGAAGCATGAAAGGTGTCATCGAGGGTATTTTTAGCGAGTAATGCAAATTCGGCGCCCGCTTTGACCACATCCACCGTATTGGTAGCAGCAATGTAAATCTTGTCCTTGTTCCCGGTAGGGGATGAAAAAATATTGGTGATTCCGTCCAGTTTCTGGTTGCTGTAGATCACCTTTCCGGTTTTGGCATCCAGGCAAGTCATGATACCGTTGTTGCCTTTCAGAAAATAGAGTTTACCGTCCAGCAGCATTGGACTTGGAGTGTAGGAGGAGTCCTGATTGTACTCCCAAAGGATTACGGCGGTTCCTGTAATGTCGCCCTGTGCTTTCGCCAGATCAATCGCTTTGATTGCATTTCCCCTGAATCCGCTGACCAGATAAAGGATACCATCCGAGTATATTGGGCAAGGAATTACATTTTTGGTCATGCCGGTGCATTCCCAGATCACTTTGCCTGTTTCTGCATCATAGCTTCTCACTTTGTTGGTCGCACTGGTGATTACCTGTGCTTTCCCGTTTACTTCAACGATTACAGGCGTTGCCCATGAGGTGATTTCATCCCGTTGGACGGTCCAGACATCTTTTCCTGTGTTTTTATCCAGGGCATAGATGAATGATTTACCCTGATGATCCCACGGGATGAAAATCTTGTCTTTGTAGATGGCAGGGGAACTTCCTTCACCAAAACTGGCCACAATGTCCATCTGCCCGAAATTACGTTCCCATTTCACTTTGCCTTTCATGTCGAGACAGTACAAACCACGGGAGCCGAAATGAGCAAAGATATTTTCACCGTCGGTAATGGGTGAATTGGAAGCCCAACTGCCGAGTTCATGCGTCCGTTCGGTTGGAACCACCTCTTTGACAGTCGTTTTCCAGATTGTTTTACCGGAAGTTTTGTCCACAGAGATTACCATGAACTGATGGATTAAATCTGTCTGGTTGGGAGCCATCGGACTGGCGGGTTTTGCCACAGCTTCCTGGTTTTCTGCTTTTTTTTCTGTCGCAACAGCCGTTTGTATGATGAGCTGGTTGCCCCAGATGATCGGGGTGGCATGGCCCTTCCCCGGAATCTCAATCTTCCATTTTACATTTTTTGTCTCGCTGAATTCAACCGGAGTGCTACCTCCGGAAACAGATCCGCAATTGTACAAACCTCGCCATTCGGGCCAGTTGGTAGAAAAGGCGGTTTTATCTTGTGCCTTTGATTGCAAGATTAGAATCGATAGACATAGGAAAAGAGAAAAATTTCGAAAAATTAGTCGGATAATTGTGTGTGACATGGCAATAAGTTTAGTTGGTGGAACTTGATTTTATCGGGTTTTGATTATTCAATACCTATTCAATTTGACCTGAATCAGTTCTAAACGTTTAATGATAAAGATAATTGATTTTTCAGTATTCTTTATTCATTCAATTCTTTGATTTATTGTATTGAATCACAGCGGAATACGCGCCAAGGCAATGACAGAGTCGTAATTTGAAAATATTTACTTTTGAGTATCTGAGATGTTGAACGATTCGTTTATTTTGTATCAACAAATCTTTCCAACTTATGAAACGCATTTTCTTTTTAGTGACAGGTCTGTTGTTGGCGCTTGTTGGTAATGGACAAACTATCGATCCCGGCCAATATACTTCCCCGGTTAAAGTAGCTTGTATCGGGAACAGCATCACATTTGGTTCGGGCATTGCTGACCGCTCCCGCGACTCCTATCCCGCACAGTTGGGCAGGATGCTGGGTGACAAGTGGATGGTCCGAAATTTCGGGATCGGTGGACGGACCATGCTGAAGAAGGGGGATTTTCCTTACTGGAAAGAGGAAGCATGGGAAGAGGCAAAGGCCTTTCTCCCGGATGTGGTCATTATTAAGCTAGGCACCAACGATACCAAGCCGCAGAACTGGAAATATGCCAACGAATTTTTGTCGGACAGCCGGGCCATGGTGAGAGAACTTAAAAACCTGAAATCTCATCCGATCATCTTTCTCTGCAAACCGGTGCCTGCTTTTTCAAGCCGCTGGGGGATCAATGATTCGATCATCGTCAACGGCGTCATTCCTGCTCTTGAGAAACTGGCTAAAGAGGAGCACCTGCAGTTAATCGACCTGTATACGGCTCTTACCGGGAAGGAAAACCTCTTCCCTGATCAGATCCACCCAAACATGGAGGGAGCCGGACTGATGGCCAAATATATTGCCAAACAGATCACAGGCCATGAAACGGAGGTTGTGTCCGCCCCTTATCCCGGTAGGAAATCGGAATGGCATGGTTTTACACGGTATGATTTCCAGTACGATCGCCGCGACTGCCACCTAATTGTTCCCGACAAAGCGGCTCCAGGAAAACCCTGGATTTGGCGGGCACGTTTCCCTGAATGGCATTACCAGATGGACAGTATGCTTGTTCGCCAGGGATTTTATGTGGTATATATCAATACGGATTACCTGTTTGGATCGCCAAAATGCGTTGAGGTCTGGGGCGGGTTTTACAATTACCTGACTACCCAATATAATTTCAACAAGAAGGTGGCCCTTGAAGGAGTGAGCCGGGGAGGTTTGTACATCTATAATTTTGCCAAAAAATACCCCGAGCGGGTAAGCTGTATCTATGCCGAGGCTCCCGTTTGTGACTTCAAAAGCTGGCCGGGTGGTAAAGGAGCAGGCAAGGGAGATCTGGAGTCGTGGAAACAACTGATGGTTGCCTACAATTTTAAGTCGGGAAAAGAGGCGCTGGAATATGCGGATAATCCCATTGACCATCTGGAGAAACTGGCTGCCGCCAAAGTGCCTGTTTTTCATTCCATTGGATTGAATGACAGTATCGTACCCAATGAGGAAAATAGTTATTTATTGGTCAACAGGTATATTCGCCTGGGAGGTCCGGCGACGGTTTATCCGAATACGTCAGGAACACAGAGCCTGCAGGGACATCATTTCCCCATTGATGATCTAAAAGCAGGAGCTGATTTTATTTTGAACAGTTATCCGGAAGTAATCGTTCCATTGGAAAGCCGCAATTACCACAACTACCGTAGCAAACTTCACAATGCACAAATTGTTTTTGAGCGTGAAAAGAAAGGCCGGGTGGCATTTTTAGGTGGCTCAATCACACAAGGATCCGGTTGGAGGGATAGTGTTTGCTCCGACCTTCAGAAACGGTTTCCGGATACTCAATTTGATTTTATCGCAGCGGGTATTGGCTCCATGGGCAGTACTCCAGGGGCTTTTCGGTTCGAAAGGGATGTGTTGGCAAAGGGTAAAGTTGATCTTTTGTTTGAAGAAGCCGCCGTTAACGACCGGACCAATGGGTTTTCCAATGAGACCCAGGTGCTGGGAATGGAAGGCATCGTTCGGCACGCGCGAGAATCCAATCCTGCCATGGATGTAGTTTTGATGCATTTTGTTGATCCGGACAAGATGACAGATTACAGGAAAGGGATTGTACCTGTTGAAATCCAGAATCACGAAAAGGTGGCTGTTCATTATGGTCTTTCAACCATGAACCTGGCCAGGGAGGTGACCGAACGTATCGACAACGGAGAATTCAGTTGGGACAAAGACTTCAAAAATTTGCATCCATCCCCTTTTGGGCATCATATTTATTACAGGTCGATGAAATCGTTCTTTGATTTTTGCTGGAGCGGATTGGTGGCGGGTGACGACAAAATTGCAGCCTATCCGCTACCGGAGAAGCTGGCAGCTGGATGTTATGACCACGGGAAACTCATTCCTGCCATACAAGTCAAAGCGCCCAAAGGATGGACAGCAATTCCGGACTGGCAGCCTTCCGATAAAACAGGTACACGTCCTGATTTCACCCGCGTACCGATGCTTGTAGCTGAAAGTCCTGGCGGGACCATTAATTTTCAATTTGAGGGGAATGCGGTTGGTATTGCCGTTGCCTCAGGACTTGACGCGGGAACGATAGAATACCGCATCGACCAAAGCCCCTGGCAGAAACAGGATCTTTTCACTGCCTGGAGTGCGAGTCTCCATCTTCCCTGGTTTTATACGCTTGGCTACAACCTGACCAATGGGAAACACAAGCTTCAGATCCGGGTATTGGCTGAAAAAAATCTGCAAAGGAAAGGAACGGCATGCAGGATCAGGTATTTTTATGTGAATTCATAGATTTCAGGAATTAGGGTCTGAACAGAGGAATTTGATGTAAATTTATGGTTATCAAAGAATGTATATTTTCAGATGTGCCGTCAGTAATCAATTGCTAAAACCAGATCAATGATGGATAACTGGACTACTTTAATTTCATTCACATATCCACCCGAAGCTAACATTGCAAAGGGCTATTTAGAGTCAAACGGGATTCACACCCTGATACAGGATGAGAATACGATTCAAGTCCTAAATTTTTATTCAAACGCAATTGGAGGCGTCAAATTATTGGTGCCGGCATCTGATTACGAGGAAGGTATCGAACTACTGAAAAAAGCTGGATATTTGAGTGATACCGGTTCTGAAGATGACTTTAAGACGGAAGTCGTCAGGATTGTTCAGGCAGCAGACAAGAATATTTGTCCTTATTGCAAATCTGAAAATATTGGCAGGAATAAAAAAGTCAATTCCTTAATCATACCTCTGTATCTGTTACTGGGATTGGTTTTCCCGATATACCAATTATCCTACAAGTGTTTTGACTGCTATAAGGAATGGAAATTCAAAAAAGTGAAAGAAACACCGTTTGGCGTGAACGGTAAGTAGGGTGATCCGGCAATGTTTGGTGCAAGGAAATACTGGTTCATTGACGATAAAATAACTGCAATTTACCAGCCGCGGGTTGTCGTATGGCAGGTCCGTATCCGGACAAATCTCACCATGACCCAGCTTTTATTTTATCTGTTTATTATTTTTTTTTCAGTTGCCAGATGGAATACCCGGATATTCATTTTCGGTTGGTGTGAAAATATTCTCGTGGGTATTTCAGCTATCAATTTTCAAAAGTAAGTACAAAGATGAATCTACCTTTTGTATGGTTTTACACGAAGGGTAAATTGATTTTCATGAGGTAAGAGGCTTAGGGAATGAAGCAAAGAAAATGCGCCGACAGTAAAAATGCTACAGCAAATCACCTTTTTTCTTATATTACCGGAAGTTTCCAAGGTTCACGATAGCTGGGAAGCAAGTATTTGTTGGCTTCAGCGTCATTGGTAAACCTGGCTCCATCCCAAACCAGCTTTTTGCCCGATCGGTAGGCAATGTTTCCGAGGTGGGAGAATTTGGCAATGTGCGCACCGATTTCGACACTTGCATTGGTATTTGGATTTCTGGTTTTCATGCACTCCAGAAAATTATGCACATGATTTTTCAATCCCTCGTCGGTACCTTTTTGAAGGGTAACAGCTTCCATCCTCTTTTCACGATTGACAATTTCTGGAATTACTTCCCAGCCATTGCGATCAACCACTAAAGTTCCGTTTTCGCCGACAAACCCCAAACCGTGGTTGCGACCATACGCACCATCGTTGATGCCGATGGCATGGTCCCACATGACATTGAATCCATCGAATTCATAGATGGTTTGCAAGCTATCCGGAGTTTCACAGGCATCAGTCGGGTAACCATATTTTCCACCCATCGCCATAATGGACTTAGGCGTAGTCACATCCATTCCGAAAAGGGCATAATCAAGCAAGTGTACTCCCCAGTCAGTCATCAGTCCACCCGCATAATCCCAAAACCAGCGGAAGGTAAAATGAAACCTGTTCCTGTTGAATGGCCTGTTGGTAGCCGGCCCCAGCCACATGTCGTAATCAACCCCTGCCGGTACAGGTTCATCGGCGAGCACCGGGATGGAAGGACACCATCCCTGGTAAGAAAAGACACGAACCAGCCTGATTTTTCCCAGTTGGCCTGAGCGAATGAAGTCGACCGCTTTTAGCCAATGAGGATCACTTCTTTGCCACTGACCAACCTGAACCACTCGTTTGTATTTCTGAGCGGCTTGTACCATCAGGTTGCACTCTTCGATGCTGTTTCCCAGCGGTTTTTCGCAGTATACGTCTTTGCCGGCTTCGCAGGCAGCAATCATGATCAGACAGTGCCAATGGTCCGGAGTTCCTATGATCACCGTATCAATATCTTTGTTTTCAATTAGTTTGCGCCAATCTTTGTAGAGATACATCGGCTTTTTACCCCTGATTTTTTCTACATCTGAGGCGCGTCTGTTGAGAACAGATTCATCAATATCGCACAAAGCGATGCACTCGACCTGAGGATTGCCAAGGAAGGCTGTTAAGTCACTGAATCCCATTCCGTTGCAGCCGACTAAACCGACTTTTATCTTGTCGCTGGGGGCACAGGAAGCCATTGTTCCAGAAAAGGATGATGCAAGACCAATTCCTGCAGTGGCTGTTCCACTGGTTTTTAAAAAATCTCTCCTGTTTGCCATGGATATAGTTTTGAAAAGTATGACCTTTAAATCTGAACCGAGTGGTTCAAGTTTTTTTAAGACAGTTCTAAGGCCTGTTCCGCTTATTTGCCACCGTTGATCATTCCTGAAACGATGCCTTTTGCCTTTCCCAGATCGCCCAGAATGACACCTGCCAGATGAAAAAAGACAAATGCATAGATGACATACTGGACAAAGCCATGAATTTCCTTGATGGTATGCCTGGTTGGTCCGGTGATTCCCAGGTCACCCCCAAAGGCAATGAGCATGCCGGTGATGACCATGATCAGTAATATCATGTAAAAAAGGATATAACTGTACTTGACGATCAGGTAATGCCTTTCTTCCAATTTGTCTTTGGGTGCCTGTAAATAGGAGAGGAGTGTTTTCTTGATGCGGGTTTGCATTTTCTCCTCCTTGGCTTGTCTGATCTCAATGATGATCCTGGAAAGAAGAAGGAAGGTGAGGGCATATCCCAGCAGTTTATGAATGTCCCACATCTTGTCGTCGTACATGTGGGCAACGGCGAACGACTGTTTGTCATCGACTGTAATTCCCTTTTCCTTCAATACGTTCTGAACAACCGGAACATTCTTTCTCGGATTCAATACCGTTGAGGCCATCAAAACAGTGAGGATCAAAGATGTGATGACTAAAAAAGTGAGCCAGTGCCAAATGCGAATGGCAGTAGAATTTTTCTGAATGAAGATGGAGATTTCTTCCGGTGACGAGGCAATGTTCTTTTCCATAAGCTGCTTGGTGCTTGTTATACCTGAATTCTGAATTTAATTGCGAAGGATTCTTATGATCCCATAATGATCACAAAATAAGAAAAATATCATTATCCGGTGCTTCAAAGTGAAGTCAACAATCCCGTGAAACGGAATTGTTGACTTGGTGGCTTTTTTCTTCAACGGAAGATAGCCTGATGATTTATTTCTTCACCGGACTTATCTTGAATGAATAGCTGTAGTTCGTATACCTGAGACGGTATTGCTCTAACGGCCACTGGCTCCAGCTGTCGATGCCACCGACTCCTGTTTGCTTGTAGTCGATGTGCAGTTGGGTTTGCGGACGGGGAACCAACTCGCCTGAGTGATGCTGGTGTTTCTGGTCGCCATCATCAAGGTCTGCATCAAAATAGTGCAGCGCGCTCATACTTAGCAGAGAATCAGATTCAATTTTTAGTCCGTAGCCTTTGGTATTGAAGATTTTGAACCAGCGAATATCCGTGTGGTTGCCATTCTCCTGTGGGCGTATGTACGGATAGAACTGGCTTTTCACACTTTGCCTGTATATCCCCACGTTGGAAGCATATTTTCGGTCCTGGTAATTTTCAACGGGTCCGCGGCCATAATATTCAATAGTTTCAAATCCTTCTGGCAGTATCCAGTTCATCCCAAAACGAGGCAGTATCTGAACGGTTTTAGAATCGTCCACCAGCAGTTGCTGGGCGACTACCATTTCACCGCTGGCCTGGACCGTATATTTTATCATGATTCTGGCAAAAACTCCCGGTAGGGAATAGACCACTGTTACTTTTGCCAGCCCGACTGAATCCTTCGCGGTAATTTGTTCCAGTTTCAAGTCTGATTGAGCTATTTTCCAGTCTTTCAGCTTTTTATTGAGTCCTGCCCCCATGTCATTGTCGCTTGGCGCCCTCCAGAAAGCCGGCCGGACACTCATTGCCGCATCGATATAGCTGTGTTTGCCGACTTCATACCTGGAAATCATTCCGGTACTTTTGCTGAATTCGAGGATCAGGTCGGATGAACCGATGGTCCAGGAAGATGCTGTTTCTGCCAGTTTAACCTTACCGGCAGCATTGATTTTACCGTATGAAACATATTTTCCTGACAATGGTAATTGTTCGTCGGCCACTGTAAACCCGGCAGGGACAAGCAGACGATCCGTCTTTTGCTTGTAGACGATGTTGAGGAATGCCTCCCCTTCGGCAGTCGGTTTTACAGGAATTTTAAATTCAGTTGTAGCATGAGCCTTCACGTCCAGCTTTTCGATTTTACCTGTTTGTTTCACCTGTCCATTGACTGTGACATTCCACTCCAGTGAGACATCCGACAAGTCGGAGAAGAAATTTTCATTGTAAACCGCAATGGTGTTCGGATTGATCAGGGTGGTGTGAATGTTTTGGTATACTTTCTTCATTTCCCAGGCATGGGGATTTGGGTTGCGGTTGGGATAGAAGATTCCGTTGCAAAGGAAATTGTTGTCGGAGGGAAGGTTCTTGCCGTAATCTCCGCCATAGGCATAAATGGTATCTCCTTTGTCTGTGATTTTCTGCAATCCCTGGTCAACGAAATCCCAGATAAATCCACCCTGAAAATGCCTGGGGTTACCTCTGATAATGTCCCAGTAATCTTTGAAATTACCCAGTGAATTACCCATGGCATGCGCATATTCGCACATGATAAATGGTTTTTCAGGAGCCTCATTCTTTTTTGCATATTCTACCATGCTGCCCGGTGTAGGATACATCGGATTGACGATATCGGTATTGAACTCGGTCGCATAGTTGGAATATTTGGCTACAGCCCTTTCGTACTGAACCGGACGGGAGAGATCCTTTCCTTTCAGCCACAGGTAACATTCGTAAAAGTTATAACCGTTCCCGGCCTCGTTGCCAAGGCTCCAGGTGATGATGGAAGCATGGTTTTTGTCCCGCTCATACATGCGCTGAACCCGCGCCATGTGGGCGTCTTTCCAGGAGGGTTTGTTGGCAAGTGTGACTGTAATGTCGTATCCAATTCCGTGCGATTCGTTGTTGGCTTCGTCGACTACATAGATCCCGTACTGGTCGCACAACTGGTACCAATATTCGTCGTCGGGATAATGGCAGGTACGGACCGCGTTGATGTTGAACTGCTTGAATAATTTGACATCCCGCAACATGGCTTCTTTGGAGATGGCTTGACCGGTAACAGGATCGGTCTCGTGGCGGTTCGCCCCTTTGATAAGTACCGGTTGGCCGTTCACCAAAAGCAATCCGTCCCGGATCCGGACTTCCCTGAAGCCAACCTGTTGTGGAATCGCCTCGGTTATTTTTCCTGTATTGTCAGTGAAAGTCAGGATCAGTTGATATAGGTTCGGTTCTTCAGCAGACCAGAGTTTCGGTGTTGTAACCGGAATGGTGACCGATTTTTCAGATTCATTGCTGAAGGCGATTTCAGAGGTGGCCATGACTTTCTCGCCGTCCAACAGTTTTGCCATCACTTTCGCGACAGATTTGTTATTCAGTTTGACGGTCAGATCGAGATTGGCATTCTTGTAATTGGCATCCAATCTGGTGTTGATGGCATAATCACTGATATGGGTTAATTCGCGTTTCACCAGATAGCAATCGCGCGTGATACCGCTTACCCGCCAGAAATCCTGGCCTTCGAGATAGGTTCCGTCGCACCAACGCATAACTTTCAGCACGATCAGATTTTTGCCGGCTACCAATGCAGTAGAAAGGTCGAACTCAGAAGGCAGTTTCCCATCTTCCCCGTATCCGATGTATTTGCCGTTCACCCAAACCATCAGGTTCGATTTGGCAGCACCGATATGCAATGTGATATTTTTGCCTGTCCAGTTTTGGGGCAGGTCGATTTCGCGCCTGTAAATCCCGGTAGGGTCATAGCTCAATGGAACAACCGGCGGATTGGGTTTCTGAAGATAGGAGAACTCATACCCGATGTTGACATAAATCGGATATCCGTAATTGTTGATTTCCCAGGTGGCGGGTACTTTGAAATTGTCCCATCCGGTATCTTTGAAGGAAGGTAAAGTTGCATTTTCGGGAACATCGGCGGGTTTCTCATACCATTTGAATTTCCAGGTACCATTTAAATTCAGGTTGTTTTCGGAGCTTTCCCATTGGTCTTTGATGGCCTCATTTTCATTCGGGTAGATGAAAAAACTGGCATGCATGGGAAGACGGTTCTCTTCATTTTTTGTCTCATCCAACCAGAAAGGCCGGTCGTTTTGTTTCTGGGCTTGAGCAGTCTGGTTTGAAATGAGGCTTATGAAAAGAAGCAAGCCACAGATAAAAAGAGATTTTGTCATTTTTTTCATGATAAGTTATTCAGATCAATATTTGGTTCTTGCCATGGCCCAACTCGATGGCCTGTGCAGTAAATTTTCCATTTCGAAATTAACGCTAAATTTTCCATTTCCAATTCATCCCAACAACATCCTTTTTAAACTGGGAGAATTGTACTTCCTGTTTCTTTGGGATTTTCCATTTGCCGGATTTTCAGTCTTCAACTTCGCAGATATAGAGCCAACCTTTTGCCCCAAACGTAGACAACAGAGAGCAACATCCTCGGAAAGATCAATATCCAGAGGCTGTACCCCATGGAAGCAAAGAGGAGCGTATCCTCCAGGATTGAGTGGGAAACGGCGATATGGGTGTTTAGCAGATCGGCATCTTCCTTCACCAGATGGCCTTCTTCGGATTGGCTGATCATGATCGCACCGCCGTAGGAAAGTCCGAGCGTATAAGCGACCATCCACAGAAAGCCCGTACTTGGGGGAAGGCCCATGATCCGGAGCAGTGGAGCAAAAGGCATCAATATCCATTTGATAAGGTTGAATTCATTCAGGATTTTTTGCAGGATCAACAACAAATTGACCAGCACAACGATCTTCAGGGTCGTGATCCCGATCGCTTTTGACCATTCTTTCAGTGCAGGAACAAAATCGATTGATTTTCGGATCATCATTCCGTGGTGGTCTGCCATTTCACCGGGAAGGAATTGATTCAGCAATATGGCGGCGATGATGCTTGCCGAAAGGCGGATCAAAACCATATGCCAGGGCTTGGAGCCGGTCTTTTTCTGAATGGCGGTTTCCACAATCAGGGCGTGAGAAATCAGGCACATTACCGCCAGGATGGTCCCTTCGCGGTAGCCGGTCCCCAATGTGGTCATCACAATGATGGCCGAATAGATATTGGTGAAGATGCTGGTAATGATGACGATGGATGCCTCTCCCGACAGCCCGGCAAGTCTGAATAAAGGAGCCGCCCAACCTGCAAGGATGTCAAGCAATCCGGAATAATCAAGCAGGAATACGGCAAAGGAAACCGGAATGGTTATTTTCAGCAGCCAGAGGGCGGTCCTGGTTCCCTGAGGCAGGGCTGAACGGACGCAATCCGATACTCTTACTGAAACATCCCGAAAAGAATTGTTACGCATGGGTAGGAACAAAGTAGATCAGGATTTTGCTCCCACAAAATAATGTTTGGTGTCGGCAAAAAGGATGTTGAAAGTGGTGAGAGATCCGTAAATTCGGGTGATGTACTGCTGCATATTTACCTTTTCCTCGTCTGTCAAACCCGGATGACTGTTGATGTTTTGTTCCAGTACCCTGAGTCTGTCTCTCAGCATGACAATTTTATGGAAGAAGCCTTCGATTGGAATCTCTTTTGGTTTCAATGAAAGGTTGGCCGGCTGAAGCAGCATGTTCCCGCCCTTCCACTTATCGCCGATGGGAACTATTTCCTGCAAGGCGCTCTGCTCCTCAAGCACGTAACGAAGCACTTTTTCCACTTCGGCGAGGGTCAGCGAATTTTTCGGCTTCTCTGCCGGAGTCTCTTTCACCTCCAGGTCTTCGTTGCGCTTGGTGAGTTCAATTTTCCCTCCATGTTCGAAAAATATTTCGTAGGATGTGATTTTATTTTTACTGATGATCCCTTCTCCGTATCTGGGATGTTCTACGCGGGTTCCGACTGCCAGTTCTTCCATGGGTAATTGATTTTTTGTGAAGGTAAAGTTAAAAGAAAAAATTAGGGGAGATGGTGTGGAACAAACAGATATTCCGAATAATTAATACCAAATCGCAGTGGATAATGAATGTTTTTTGTGTGGTTCTATCCTGACTGACAATTTGAGTTGTTTTTGAAATGATACATAGTCATGGTGAGTGGGTTGGATTGGATGAGAAAGATGATTTGACTGTGTTTTGACAGATTCCATCCATCAATTTATCCCAGTCACTTATTGACACTCTTGGTCCAGGGGTGATTCAAATTGGAAACGAGCACCATTGTAACGTGATTATTCAGTTTGCTCCTTGCTTCTCCTGGCAACTTTATTTTGTTCCAGTCCATCTTACAGCAAAACCAACAATCAGTTTCATGGAAAAGACCGCCAGAAGGATCAAAGCCATTAGGTCTAAATTAAATATCAAAAGCAACATCAGATTAAAAACAAGTAATGCAGCAGAAACAATGCGTTGATTGGACAAGCCTGATATGGCATTAACGATGGAAGCGAAAATTAATGTTGTTCCACCAATGAATAGTATTCCAGTCATTTTTGGAAAAATGATCCACAATAAAACCGGATGGATAATGTGAGTGAAAATGAATATCCACCGGGTTTTCGGTCGTTTGGCATAATATTCGGAAGTGCTCTGTGTCATATTTGCCACAACCCCACCTCCTAAGTCTGCAGCTATTCCTGCAAGTAGCCATCGATGCAAGCCACTTTGGAATTCAGGACCATGGAAGAAGAAAAATAGGCCCAAGGCGATCCCGGTGAAATAAACAAGAAATATTGAAAACACAGTGGTTTCCTCACCATGTAGTTCTTGAAGAAATCCAGGAATTTTTATTTTCATTGGCATCACTCAAATGGTTATTCAATCCCTTTCCAGGTAAGTGTTAACATGCCGCATATCGCAAATGTATTTTTAGCAGCCGGCATTTTATACCATTGAATCAATCAAGACCAATTTTGTTTTAGACAGGCGAATAGATTAAATGATGAGGTGCAAATCAATGGTACTCAGAAATTGAACGATATCCAATGGCTTTGTTAAATAGTCCATTGCCCCGGCTTTCATCAATCTTTCTACCTGATACGGCATGGCGTCGGCACTGATGATGATTACCGGAATCGCTTTAGTGTTGGCGTCTGCCAATAATTGTTCCAATACTTCGATCCCCTGCACATCGGGCAAATCTAGATCGAGCAGTATTAAGCCGGGTTTATGCTCTTTGGCCAGTTTTATGGTTTGTTTTCCGTAAATGGAAGTTATAAGATGGATTTTAGGACGATGTTCCTCCATGATTTCGGCAACCAGATCGATGTTCGAAAAATTGTCTTCGATGTACAAGATAGTTGAGACTTGTTTAATTTTCGACACCACAGGAACCGACGAGTCGTAGGTGTGGCTGATGTCTGGCAGAGAATTTTCGGTGATCGGCAGTTCGATCCAGAAGGTACTCCCGGTGCCAACCTCGCTCTCAACCCCTACCGTGCCGCCCATGGCTTCAGTAAGTTTTTTTACCACCATCA
Organism: Prolixibacteraceae bacterium; assembly: GCA_037129695.1. Taxonomy (GTDB): domain Bacteria; phylum Bacteroidota; class Bacteroidia; order Bacteroidales; family Prolixibacteraceae; genus CAINVV01. Next base: position 9,195 of record JBAXUL010000050.1, on the reverse strand, counting down.
GACCCAGCCCGGTACCTTCGGTTTCGGTTTTATTTGCTTCCAGGCGCTCAAAAGGCTGGAAAAGTTTTCCGATATCTTCGGGACTAATTCCGGTACCTTTATCGCGGATTGAAATTCTAATAGGGGTGAAGCCTAGCTCATTGGCTGGTTGCAGTGCTGTTTGAATTGTTACTGAACCCCCTTCGCTGTTGTATTTTATGGCATTGCTGAGCAGATTGATCAATACCTGTTTTAACCGGAGCCTGTCGGCCAGCGCAAAAAGGCTGTTTCCCGGCGAATCAACAAGTTTGATTGATACTTTTCTTTTGTTTGCTGCAACTTGTATGCTCTCGGTTATTTCATTGATAATGGAGGCCAATAGAACGGGTTCCTGCGTCAGTATTTGTTTTCCTGCTTCAATACCCGAAATGTCAAGAACCTCGTTGATAAGGTTAAGCAAATGCCTGCCGTTGTTCAGAATATGGTTTACGCCTTTCGCTTGTTTCGGGGTCAACTCAGCCATCTGCATTAATTGGGCAAATCCAAGTATCGAATTCATGGGGGTGCGTAGTTCGTGGCTCATGCGCGAAAGGAATTCGCTTTTGGCCTGGTTTGCCTTTTCCGCTTCGCTTTTTGCTTTGATAAGGGCTTCTTCGGCTTGTTTGCGCTGAGTGATATCACTTAAAGAAGTAACTCGAACATTTCTTCCTTTATAATACATCATCCTGCCGCTTAGCATGCAAGGAAAGGTTGTGCCGTCTTTTCTTAAGGCAGTTACTTCGTAAGGTTCTTCACGGCCGGCAAGCATGTTTTCCATTACGATTATTCTATCCTCTTCCACAATCCATTCTGTTCCATACCTTCCAATCGCCTCCTCGTTGGTGTAACCGAATATTTTCTCAGCCATCAGGTTTTGCTCAATACAAATACCCTTTTCGGAGAAGAATATTGAATCAAATGCAGCCTCACTTAACCCGCGATGCCTCTCTGTACTTTCTTTGAGATCGTCCTCAACCTGCCTTCTTTCAGTGATGTCTGAAATGTAGCCATGCCATAGGATCGTTCCATCTGCTTCGGTTTGTGGCTGAGCATTGCCCAATAACCAGCGCACCGTGCCATCATCGAACATCACCCGATACTCTTGCTGCCATAACGTTTGGTTGATTGCGGAGGTCTGAATTGAAGCAATCAGGTCATCGGAATCTTCGGGGTGAATTTTTGAAAATACACTGGAAGCGTCTTGACTTACTTCTCCCGGGCTGACCCGGTAAATGTCACGGATGCCTTCACTTGAAAATGGGAAACAGGAGGAGCCGTTGGGGTTCATCTGGAATTGGTACACAACGCCTGGCACACGGTCGGCAATCTTTTCCAACCGGCCCAAGGCTTCCTTATATTGTGCAGATCTCTTATTGACCTTTAGTTCGAGGTTGGTATTGAGTTCAATAATTTCCATTTCTGCTTGTTTCCGCTGAGTCACATCAAGAACAAAAACGGATATGCCAACAATGTTTCCTTCGTCATCATTGACCGGATTATAATAATTATCGTAATAAATTCTGGAAAGCTCTTTGTCGCCATATTCTTCTGTCAATATGAAAAAATCCCCATTAAAAGCCCTGTCAAAATTATTCTTAGCCTTTCCCCGGTCTTCCGGATTCGAAATTAAATCAAGAATGTTCATCCCAATTTGGATATCAACACCCCAAATTTTTCTCATTGTTTCTTGGTGAGACACTGAAAATTTTGTGTAACAATAGTTTTTATCGATTGAAAATATGACGATTGTAATTGGGCTTTCTAAGATTGATTGAAGAAATATCAAATCTTTACGATATTTTTCTTCGCTTGCTTTCAGTGCTGTTTCTGCCTGTCTGCGTTCAGTAATATCCCTGAAAAACCCAAGTAATTGGGTCCTCCCATTTAATGAAATAAGCGCCCCACTGATATCGGCATAAAAAATTTCGCCGTTCTCTTTGAGACATTGAATATTTTCGGCAAGCGACTTTTCCCCGTGCAACATACTTTCAAACTCTGCCAGGATATGCGCGAAAGAATCCTGCGGATGAATGGCGGAAATACTCATCGTTTTGAATTGTTCCTCCGTATAACCGAATAGATTGCATTGAGCCGCATTGGCATAGGTAATCATTTTTGATTCCGCATCGGCAATCAATATTCCATCGTGACTTCCCTGAAAAATGGCGTGGTATCTCTCTTCTGAAGCCTGAAGTCTTTGCTGGGCATGCTTTCGTTCTGTAATATTTTCTTGCATCAGAATTATTTGCTCCGGTATTCCATTGCCGTCAGCCAATGAGAATCCGGTCGCTTTGATCGCAACCTGATGGTCAGGAAAGGATGGATCAACCTCATGGGCATTGAAGGATGAATCAGGAAAGAAAACAACTTCGCCGTTTTTAATGCGATCGAACAATGCTCCAAATCCTTGCTGTACTAATTGAGGATCCTGAAATAATGAATATCCCGGGGGGACAGCAGCGCCAAAAAGATCAAGATGAGCTGAATTGGTATTAATCGTATAGCCATCCATATCCAGGATTTGAATTGATATCGGATTTTTATCGATGATGTCCTGTACCTTTTTTTCTGCAAGCCTGCGTTCGGTAATGTCAACCGCGGTGACCATGCACTGCCTCCCATTTTCGGTAGAAATACCCGAAAGCAGGACAAACAAGGACTGATTGCCGGAGGTCGTCAGGTTTACTTCGCAGGTTTGCTTTGTTTTGTTTTTTAATGATTTTTCCAAAAAGAGTTTGAAAACCGCCTGAGTATCACTGGAAACAAATAAATGGAATGGTTGGTTGATTAAATGAGAACGTTCCTTACCAAGCATGATCGCCCCGGTGAGGTTTAACTCATCAATTTCGCCTTTTCGCGATAGTACAAAGAAGCCGGAAGGAGCCAAATCGTAAAATCCCATAAACCTGTCATTGGCAGTTTCAGCCACATCCCTTGCATTCATGAGTTCTTCATTCTGCAATTCCAGCTCAATCTGGTGCACCTGGAGTTCGTGTATAAGCCTTAGTGATTCTGCTTCAGAGATGTACGAATCTGTGATTGGTTGTTTCATTTTCAGAAGCTCTTCTGCCTTTTGACGAAGGAGTGTCCGATTATCTTCTTGGCTAGATTTCATTTTTTTCATTTTTTCATTTGCAGATGGAATACCTACCTAATCATTTTTGTTTAGGGCTGATATTACCAGATGGGTATTTCATTCTATTGATTTTTAGAATGGTTATATTTCAGGCGGCAGTTATTACAATTAGCCATAACTTGATTGAAAAGTAACAAAAGTAATTTATTCCATTGAAAATGATCTGCCTATCCGTCTCTTTCGGTATTCATGCCTGAATCAAAAGTAAATAAATTATTTAATGAGGTCTTCAAATGGGTTTTTTGTATTCTGCAAAATATATTGTTTATACGTGCCTGTAAATTTTGGTTATCATGGTGCTTTTTATCCGGGTAATTCTTGAATATGCATCGAGTCATTTTCACTTACCAAAAAAATTTGTTGCATAGCTGTGACGAAGCCTGTGCAATGATACCGGAATAGTAATTATTGCTTTGTTCGACTTGTATTTAACACTTTAGCCAAACTTGCTTCTGGTTGTTGTTTGCCGGTATCCTGGCCTTCAAAAGGCAATGCCTGAAGCCTGTAATTTAATAAACAGGCTTCAGGCATTACAAACACCTTAGAAGAGAATGGATTCTTCTGTCCTTATTCCACTTTGACTGACGAATAATTTGTCGTCTAAGATTGAGATCTAATGGTTTCTAAACCTCGAGCTTCAATCAGACTCAATACTGTTCTAAATCTGATATTGTCAGAAGCTTTGAAAATACCTTTTCAGTTTATTGGTTCGAGTGATTTCTCCCCAGTGACCGGTTTCGCGCTCAGTTGGTGCAGATCGAAGATGACAATTTCATTCTTCCCTTTCTTCAGCCATGGCGCCGGACAATACAATCTGGATTGGGGACCGATATTCCAGTATCTTCCCAGGTTGTGACCATTGATCCAAACTATGCCCTTTTCCCATTTGGCTACATCGAAGTAGGTGTCGCCTGTCTCCTTCAGTTCAAATTCTCCTCTAAAGAACGAGCCGGGACGAGTAGCATCACTTGCAGCGAATTTAAGTTTGCCCAGGTAGGCTTCGTCGAATGGCAGCGTGAATATCTCCCAGTTCATCAGCGTCATTCCGTTCAGTGAAACCCTGTCAGTGATGCCCTTCCTGTCGATCATGTATTCCGCGAAATTGATATGCCCCATCCCTTCCACAAGAATTTCGAGTTGTGGATTTGGAGTCGTCGATGCCGGTAGCTCGATGATGTTTTCCGCCTTGCAGCGGTCGAGTTGGCCGATGTATTTGCCATCCACGAAAATGGTGGCATAATCATGCAGTTCGGTGATTCGCAGTTTGCCTTTTTTGTGCCCGATCAGGCTGGTACGGTAGAGGATGAATCCGGCATTCTGTCCCAGCATTTCCATTGGTTTGGGCTGGGGTGAAAGAATGGCGGCCGGAAGGTGATCCCAGACGGAGGCAGTCTGGGTGAGATTGATCGCCGTGATTTGAATCACCGGAAGCGTGGCAGGAATGGCAGCCGGTTTTTGTCCTGCCGGAAGATATCCTGCCAGGAGTTTTTGCAGGGCGAAAAATTTAGGAGTAGCCTGTCCCATTTCGTTGATGGGGGCATCATAATCGTAGCTGGTCACATCGGGTTGGTATTGGGTTGGACTGAAGGCATTGGCTCCGGCCCAGTAGCCGAAATTGGTCCCGCCATGGATGACGTAGAAGTTGAAGGATTTCTTGTGGTCCATCAGCCAACGCACCTCACTGATGAGGCTGGTAGTATCCGGACGCTGCCATTTTTCACCCCAGTGGGTGAGCCAGCCGGGGTACAATTCGCTGCAAAAGGAGGGAACGTTTGGATTTGCCCTGGTTGCCTGTTCGAAGTTTTTATCGCTGGTGCCCGGATCCAGGCCGATGGCGGCTCCGGGAAGTGATCCTGCCTCAAGCATGTAGGGTGTTGCTCCGTCTGCCGTGTAAAATGGTACCTCAATACCGTTTTTTTGCCACACGTCCTTGAGCCGGTTCATGTAGGCGCGGTCGTTTCCATAGCTTCCGTACTCATTTTCAACCTGCACCATGATGATGGGGCCGCCTTTGGTTATCTGCAACTCTTTCACCTGCTTTGCCAATGCCCGAATATATCGCTCGGCAGCCTGTAAGTAGCGCGGATCCATGCACCTGACCTTGATGTCGGGGATTGCCAGCAGATAGGCAGGCAGTCCGCCAAAATCCCATTCGGCACAGACATAAGGCCCTGGACGCAGGATCAGCCACATACCTTCTTCCTGAACGAGACGGACAAACTGGGCGATGTTGTGATTATCCGTCTGGAAATTGAATTTACCGGGTTCAGCTTCATGGTAATTCCAGAAAACATACGCTGCGATGGTGTTGCATCCCATTGCTTTCGCCATTTGGATCCGCTGTTTCCAGTATTCAGCCGGAATCCTGGCAGGATGCATTTCGCCGGATATGAGCTGAAAGGGCTTTCCATCCAGCAGAAAATCCTGTTTGCCGAGGGTGAACGAATGGGTTTTTGCCTGCGACCAGGCGTTTGCAGTGATCAGGATGAAGAGGAGAAGAGTGAATATTTTTCTAGTCATGGTATAAAAAATTGCAGGTCAATATATAACAATTATCGGCTATTTCTTTCTTTCGTCCGGAATGATTGAATCTCAATTTTGGATATTCTTTCGCGGACGGTGTTCTTCCGGCCTATTTCTACCCCCGGTTGCACCGGGAGTTATTATTGGGCAACCCCTGCCGGGGTTGAAAAGCGAATTCGCTTTTACTGTCATAATCCAGTTTATTCTTTTCTTTTTCTGGGATCCTATTTCAGGACTAGACGACCGATTTGATCGATAGAGTCGCGCCCTTCTTTTAAGTCTGCCCTTCGGCTTCGCTCAGGGAACTGGATTTGATAGATGCAATCGCCCTCACGTCTCCTGGTCCTACTCTCCGGGAAATGGACACTGCTTTCCGGTTGCTTTATCAATCGGCAATTGCGCATTGACAGACCGGAGATATGTTCCCAGTTTTTTGGCCAGATTGGCGACAATTTCCGGATGCAGATCTGCTAAATCCGAATTTTCGCCGATGTCGGCGGGGATGTTGTACAGTTCATTTTTCCCGTCCTTGTACCAGTGGATCAGTTTCCAGTCACCACTTCGAATGGTGCTGGTTGTTCCGATACCTGGACCGGTGGCTCCCCACTTGTTGGGATAATGCCAGAAAAGGTCGCGCCCGGCAGATGTTGTTCCGCTTTGCAGCAACATAGGCACGAAACTTTTCCCGTCAATTTTTTGGACTGTGGTGTATTTCCTTATTCCGGCCATTTCGATTATCGTCGGGAAATAGTCCTCCACAATCAGGTAGTCATTGCAGATGGAGGCCGGTTTTACTTTCCCCGGCCATTTTACGATCATCGGCTCACGGATTCCTCCTTCATAGGCCGATCCTTTCCCGCTTTTCAGCGGAAGGTTGTGGGTGTGGAGTTTACCTCCTCTGGCCGAGGCGCTTAATCCGCCGTTGTCAGACATAAAGAGGATGATGGTGTTGTCAGCAATTCCGTTCTTGTCGAGATAATCCATCAAATCTCCAAGGCTATTGTCCATTGATTCGAGCATGGAGGCATACCGGGCTTCGGGTTCCTCCAATCCCATAGACTTGTATTTTGGATAAAACCGGTGGTCGGGTTCAAGTGGTGCATGCACCGCATATTGGGCCATGTACAGGTAAAATGGTTTTCCTGTTTGATGGGCTTTGTCGAGGGACTTGATGGCTTCGCGGGTCAGGACCTCGGTGAGGTTGATGGTGTCTCCATGGTATTTCTCAAGTCCGGGGACTCCCCACGGTGGTGAGTAGGCACCTTTGTCCGCATTGCCGAAATTCTTCTCCCCGAGGTAGCTTCCCGGCGCACCTGCGGCATGTCCGGCGATGTTCACATCAAAACCAAGGGTCAGCGGATTGGCAGCAGGAGTACCCATGGCGCCGTAATGCGCTTTTCCGCAGTGGATGGTAAAGAAGCCGTTGTCGTGAAGTATTTGTGCGAGGGTGGTCACCTGCACCGATTGTCGGATGGAATCAACCGGTTGCAGACCGTTGACATTCCACTTCGGGAAATCCAGCTGGTCATCCTTCGCATCCACCGGGGTATCGCGCTGAAGGGTCCAGTTGGTGACCTTGTGCCGTGCGGCATTCATGCCCGACATCAGGCTTACCCGGGTAGGAGAGCAGACGGTGCAGGCATATGCCTGGGTGAATTTCATGCCGGCAGAAGCAAGTCTTTCCATCGATGGAGTATGGTAGAGCCGGTTGAAGGGAGTTCTCTCTGTCCAGAATGGGACCGATGTGTCCTGCCACCCCATATCGTCTACCAGGAAGAGGATGATGTTGGGCTTGGTCTCTTTTTTAACTTCAGATCCGGCAAGACAGAAATTGGGAATCAGCATGCCGGCCAATGCTCCGATCTTGAAGGAATTCAGCAATGATTTTTTGATGCGGTGGTCAGAATAGTTCATTTGGAGTCTCTTAATTCAAATTCGATTTTTTGGACTGAATAGGTTCATTTTAAATAGTTTACACAGAGTATTTGTTGCTCCTTAATTCAACTGAAGAAGGGTTTGAAATTTTCACTTTTTGTAAAATCCGCTTGAGGAAAGAACGAGTTACTCAGGTTTGGGAAATCGCAAGCGACTTTTCTCTATGTTTTACTCCGGGGTTTCTCTCATGAAAATACCTAAGTGCAGAAATTTCTAAAAACCCTAATTTTTTATTAACAGACAATTATTCTCTGTGTAATATTTTTAAACAGTCACTAAATCTTCGGTTTTTCCGGACCGGCAATTTCTGTTGCTTTCTCCGGATGCATGAAATCAAAATAGCGCACTTCCGATTGATTGTAAATGTCCTCCATTTTTTTCATTCTTTTCAGGAAGTTTTCGTAGTTCTTCACCTCCTTGTTGGTCCAGGCTGCTTCCGCCAGGGCTGACAATCGTGGGAATGTCATGAATTCGAGCCGCTCATTACTTTGAACGGTTTCAGTCCATAAATTGGCCTGAATTCCTTTGACAAGCGGATTCGCAATTGAAATTCCTCCGGTAAACTGCTCAGAAGGGAAGTTGTACACACTTTCGACCGGTGCAAATTTCCCGCCCCACTTCCGCCCGGATTGGTGGGAATCAAGTTGGACGAAGTCGAAGTACAACGGGATCCTGGGGCAGAGAATTACTTCGTACCCGTTTTTGAGTGCCAGATCCAGCATTTGAGGCTGCTCATGCCGCCACCACATGACCATCGGATGGTGGGTCAGACCGGCTGTGACTATTTCGTCCCATCCGATCATCGTTTTCCCGGATTTCTGAATGGAATCGGCCATCCGTCTCAGGAAATAATGCTCTACACCGGTCAGATCCTTAAGATCCTTAAGCTTCATCAATTGCTGAATCTCGGGAAAATTGATCCATTGCTGGTTGCCGTAGGAAACTTCGTCACCGCCAATGTGGATGTATTTGGATGGGAAAAGAGTGGCCACCTCCTTTAGGATGTTGGTCAGAAAACCATAGGTGCCTTCTTTACCCGGATGGAATGTGAAATCGGGAAACTTCTTCGAACCACCGCCGCTAAATTCCGGATAGGCCCTGGCAGCGGCCGTCGCATGACCCGGCATGTCGATTTCGGGTATGATCTCTATAAAACGATCCGCTGCATATTGAACGATTTCGGAGATTTGCTTTTGGGAATAGAATTTGGCTTCAGCCTCCGGGTCCGAGAAATTTCCTTTGGCACCGGGGCCTGTGAGTAGCGGATACTTTTTGATTTCAATCCTCCAGCCCGGGGAGTCAGTCAGATGCCAGTGGAACTTGTTGAGTTTGTGGAGGGCCATCAGGTCCAGAATTTTTTCCACCTCAGCCATTCCGAAAAAATGACGCGATTCATCCAGCATGAAACCTCTCCACTGGTAACGCGGCTGATCTGAGATTTCCGCACAAGCTATCTGGCCGTTTTTTCCAGCGCTGTGCAACAATTGCAACAGGGATTGCAACCCATAAAAGCATCCGGCATTACTTCCCGCTTCTACCGTAATTCTTTGGGGTTCAATTTTCATCCGATAGGCTTCCTTCTC
>JBAXUL010000005.1:0-76855 GCA_037129695.1 Prolixibacteraceae bacterium | reverse complement strand
AGAACTACAAAGGAGCGCTGTCCATCAAACCGGCTGACAAAATCGCAACGGATAAACTGGCGAAAGCTGAGCAATTGCTGGCTTCACTGAATGCCGATAAGGCCCGAATGGAGGCCGAGTTCAATCGCCTTCTGGCTGCCGGTGATCAGAATGTTTCGGTGCAAAAATACCCTGAAGCCATTGAGAATTTCAAATCTGCTTTGGTCATTAAAGTGGGAGATAAGATTGCCACCGCCAAACTGGCCAACGCAGAACAACTGCTGGCGATGCTCAATGCCAATAAAGCAAAACAAGAAGCTGAATTTGCCCGTCTGCTCGCAGTCGGCGATGAAAATGTAACTGGCAAGCAGTACCCTGAAGCCATTCAGAACTACAAAGGAGCGCTGTCCATCAAACCGGCTGACAAAATCGCAACGGATAAGCTGGCGAAAGCTGAGCAAATGCTGGCTGCAATGAATGCAGACAAGGCCAGGCTGGAGGCTGAGTTCAACAAACTGCTCGCTGCCGGTGATGAAAATGTAATGGGTAAGCAGTATCCTGAAGCCATTCAGAACTACAAAGGTGCACTGACCATCAAACCGGCTGACAAAATCGCAACGGATAAGCTTGCGAAGGCAGAACAGTTGCTGGCTGCGCTGAATGCCGACAAGGCCCGTCAGGAGGCAGAGTTCAACAGACTTCTGGCTGCCGGCGATCAGAATGTATCGGTACAAAAGTACCCTGAAGCCATTGATAACTTTAAATCGGCGCTGGGCATCAAAGCTGGAGATAAAATCGCAACATCCAAACTGGCCAATGCTGAAAAATTGCTGGCACAGGCGAATGCCGACAAAGCAAGGCTAGAAGCCGAATTCAATCGTTTGCTCGCTTCGGGTGATGAAAATGTCAGCGTAAAGAAATACTCACAGGCAATTGACAATTTCAAGGGAGCACTTACCATTAAACCCGGTGATAAAACTGCAATTACCAAACTGGCTGATGCCGAAAAATTGCTGGCGCAGGCCAATGCGGATAAGGCAAGGCAGGATACAGAATTCGCCCGCTTAATCGCTGTGGGAGATGAAAATGTGGTCAGGCAAAAGTACCCTGATGCGATCAGTAATTTCAAGGGTGCATTGACGATTAAACAGGGAGATCAGGTGGCGACGGCTAAACTGGCCAATGCCGAACAACTGCTGGCTAAGCTGAATGCCGACAGGGCGAAACTCGAAGATGACTTCAACCGCCTGCTGGCTTCAGGTGATGTGAATGTGGAGGCTCAAAAGTATCCCGACGGCATCGTCAATTTCAAGGATGCCCTGAAGCTTAAACCCAATGATCCGGTAGCATTGAAGAAATTGTCGGACGCTGAAAAATTGCTGGCACAATTCAATGCCGAGAAGCAAAAGAAAGAGGCCGAGCTCAGGTTACTCGCCGAAAAACAGAAAAGATACCAGGAAGCCATCGTGAGGGCAGATCTATTATTTGCCGGCAAATCCTGGACTGAATCCAAAACTCAATACCGGGAGGCAATCAGGATATCTGAAAATGAAAAATATCCGCAGGAGCGGATCGTTGAAATTGATTCTATCCTGGCAAAAATTGCCAGCGATAAACTGCTCGCAGAAAAACAGGCAGCTGAACAACGTAAACTTCAGGGTGAGGATTCCTACCTGAAGAACATGCAGACAGGAGATGCCAATTTTGCCAAATCGTTGTGGACAGTAGCCATTTTCTATTACCAGGAAGCGCTGAAATTTAAAGTTTCAGATAAATTCGCGATGGATAAGATCGATAACTGCAACAAAATGATCAACAGCAATATTACCGCAGAAAGAATTCAGGAGTATAATTCTTATGTCAAACATGCCGACGACGATATGAAGACAAAGCAGTACAGTTCGGCGCGTTTTTATTACGGTAAGGCGAGTGGAATTCTGCAGTGGGAAAATTACCCGAAGGATCAGTTGAAGGTGGTTGAAAAATTAATATCTTCTTCCGATATAAACAGTATCGATGCGCAATATGTAGATGCCATCAAAAAAGCAGACGATGCAGTGACGCAAAAGAATATTGCCATTGCCCGGTTTTACTATCAAAAGGCCATATCACTCAAACCTGATGAAGAATATCCGAAGCAACAATTAAAAAGATTATCTTCCGAAAAATAAAACCATTTCATTTAATTTTCGTAGTAAAAACTGAATGTCTCATGGATTAGGACGATTGAATATTGTCAAATGATGATCCTGATTATTCCATGTGTCTGATAACAATATACATTGATGACAGATAAAATTTATGTTCCGGCAGATTATTTGCCAGTGTTGATTCAGTCTTTGGTGGCCTTTGGTTTCGTGGCTTTAACCATGTTCGGAACACACTTTATTTCCAGCAAAAGAAAGAGGATCAGAACATTACGAAAAGATGAGAATTTCGAATGCGGAATTGAGGTGCAGGGTAATGCCCGATTCCCGTTTTCGGTCAAATATTTTCTCGTTGCCATTTTATTTGTCCTTTTTGATGTAGAAATCATATTTTTTTATCCCTGGGCGATCAATTTTCTGGAGATGGAGTGGAGGGAATTTTTCGTGATGCTTCTTTTTGTTGCATTGCTTCTCTTCGGTTTTTATTATATCTACGAAAAGGGCGCTCTGGAATGGGACAACGAGGAATAAATTATTTAAAATAGCATTGATCATGTCGCAATACAACAGGGTAGATCCGCCGGATGGATATTCGGCTCCGGGATTCTTTGCAACAACACTGGATAGGGTGGTGGGGCTTGCCAGAAAAAACTCGATCTGGCCGTTGCCTTTTGCCACTTCCTGCTGTGGCATTGAATTTATGGCCACCATGGGCGCCAATTATGATTTGGCACGATTTGGTTCGGAACGCCTGAGTTTCTCTCCGCGTCAGGCCGATTTACTCATGGTGATGGGAACAATTGCCAAAAAAATGGGGCCTATTGTCAACCAGGTATACGAACAAATGGCGGAGCCCCGATGGGTACTTGCTGTTGGTGCCTGTGCCTCGAGTGGAGGCATATTTGATACTTACAGCGTTCTTCAGGGAATTGATCAAGTGGTACCTGTTGATGTTTATGTTCCTGGCTGCCCACCCAGGCCCGAACAAATTCTGGATGGCTTTATGAAGATACAGGAGCTTGTAGGAAACGAATCACTCAGAAGAAGATATTCACCAGAATACAGAGAGCTTCTTGAAAAATATGGAATTAAATAAATGATGGAGCAACAACCGATTCAGAATACCCTGCAGAAAAAATTTTCTGATGACATTTTTTTGTTCGATGAAAGTTCTGATATATTGACTGTCACTGTCAGTAAATTGGTTATTGTTGACATGATAAAATATTTAAAGGAAGATCTTGGATTCGGGTTTCTGACCGATCTTTGCGGAATACACTACCCGCAGCAAGAGTTGCAGTTAGGAGTTGTCTATCACTTACACAATTTGATCACCAATTCAAGAATTAGGGTAAAGACATTTACATCACTTGCTGAACCTGAGATTCCAACACTCACAGATATTTTTTCTGCCGCCAACTGGATGGAGCGCGAGACGTATGATTTTTTTGGCGTCATTTTCACTGGTCATCCAAACCTGATCAGAATTTTAAATGTCGAATACCTCGATTATTTCCCGCTGCGCAAGGAATATCCGTTGGAAGATCAGACCAGAACCGATAAGGACGACCGTTTTTTTGGAAGATAGATGATATGGAAAATTTAGGAAAAGAACATATTTTAGTCAGACCTGAAGATTACGACAAACACTTCAGCACGTTGAACTTAGGTCCGACGCACCCTGCCACGCATGGTATTTTCCAGAATATCCTGACTATGAACGGAGAGACGATCGTCGATACGGAACAAACCATCGGCTACATCCATCGTGCTTTTGAAAAACTGGCAGAACGGCGTGCTTTTTACCAGATTACCACCTTAACCGACCGGCTCAACTACTGTTCTTCACCAATCAATAACATTGGATGGCAGATGACGGTTGAGAAACTTTTGGGCGTAGAAACTTCCAAACGGATCGATTACATGAGGATCATCATCATGGAACTTGCCAGGATTTCGGACCATTTAATCTGCAACAGCGTCATCGGTGTGGACAGCGGAGCCCTGACAGGTTTCGTCTATGTCTTTCAGGAACGCGAGAAAATTTACGAAATCTATGAGGAGATCTGCGGAGCGCGTCTCACTACCAATCTTGGCAGAATTGGGGGTTTTGAGCGTGATTTTACGCCTTCCGTCATCCAAAAAATCAAGGAATTTATCGCGAATCTTCCGAAGGTGATCAAACAGTTCGAAAATCTTTTGCTTCGTAACAGGATCTTTATGGACCGTACCATCAATGTCGGAGGAATTTCTGCCGAACGTGCACTGAATTATGGGTTTACAGGCCCATGCCTGAGAGCTGCCGGAGTGGATTATGACGTGAGGGTCATGAATCCGTATTCTTCCTACAATGATTTTGATTTCACCATCCCGGTAGGGACCAATGGTGATACCTATGACCGGTTTTGCGTGAGGCAGGAGGAAATCTGGCAAAGCATCAATCTGGTGAAAAATGCGCTTGAAAATTTGCCTGAAGGAAGCTATCACATGGACGTTCCTGAGTTTTATCTGCCTAACAAAGAAGAAGTTTACAGTAAAATGGAATCCCTGATCTGGCATTTCAAGATCGTGATGGGAGAGGTGGAAGTCCCGGTAGGGGAGGTATATCACTCTGTAGAGGGCGGAAACGGCGAGTTGGGTTTTTACCTGGTCAGCGACGGAGGCAGAACACCCTATCGACTTCATTTCAGACGTCCAAGTTTTGTGTATTACCAGGCTTTCCCGGAAATGGTCAAAGGATCATTTTTGTCGGATGCCATATTGACAATGAGTAGCATGAATGTCATTGCCGGAGAGTTGGATGCCTGAAAATTGACAATAATAAGAAGAACGAAATCAGTTTTTGAACCGAATAAAAATACATGTCAGATAAGAAGATCAATCATCAGTTACACGCGAAAACGAACATCCCTTTGAAGTTTTCTGAACCGACCCTCGAAAGGGTGCGACAATTGATCGCACGCTATCCTGCCGGAAGACAGAAATCTGCCCTTTTGCCGCTGCTGCATATTGCACAGGAGGAGTTTCAAGGTTATCTCAGCGTGGATGTGATGGATTACATTGCCTCATTGCTGGAAATTCAGCCCATTGAGGTATACGAAGTTGCCACATTCTATTCACAGTATTATCTGGAACCGGTAGGTAAGAATGTGATTGAAATCTGCCGGACAGGTCCCTGCGCCATTTGCGGTGGTGAGGCGATTCAATCCTATCTGGAGAATAAACTGTCCATCAAAACAGGTGAAACGACTGCTGACGGGTTATTTACACTCAAGGCGGTGGAATGCCTTGGATCATGTGGCTCTGCTCCTGTAATGCAGATCAACACCGAGTTTTATGAATATTTGACCAACGAAAAGATCGATCATATTCTGGATGAATTGACCCGGAAAGCGCAAGAAGAAAAACCCGAAACATCAAAATGGAAAGAAAAATTCTTTTAAAAAACGTTGACGTTCCGGGCATTCGATCGTTTGAAGTATTTCGGTCGACCGGCGGCTATGCCGCTGTGGAGAAGGCATTGAAAAAAATGACTCCTGACGAAGTAGTGGAGGAAGTCAAGATGTCGGGTTTGAGAGGACGTGGCGGAGCCGGATTTCCTGCCGGTATGAAATGGAGTTTCCTGGATAAAAAATCCGGAAATCCCCGTTATCTGATTTGCAACGCGGATGAAAGTGAACCCGGAACATTCAAGGATCGCTACCTGATGGAGAAAATTCCGCATATGCTGATTGAAGGAATGATCTGTTCGTGTTATGCGCTCGGAGCCAATACCGGGTATATCTATGTCAGGGGTGAGTACAAATACATCATCGGAATCTTGAATCAGGCCATCCGGGAAGCTTACGAAAATGGTTTTTTGGGTCAGAAGATTCTCGGAACTGATTTTAATCTGGATTTGCATGTTCATTCCGGGGCAGGAGCCTACATCTGTGGCGAGGAAACTGCGCTGATTGAATCGCTGGAAGGAAAGCGCGGAAATCCGCGTATCAAGCCTCCATTTCCTGCGGTTGTTGGTCTTTATGGTTGTCCGACTGTTGTCAACAATGTGGAGACGCTTGCCAACATTGGTTTTATCGTCAACCATGGCGGTGGGGAGTATGCACGTTACGGATTGGGTAAAAGTACAGGGACGAAGTTGATTTCTGCATGCGGAAACATCAATAAACCAGGCGTTTATGAGATCGAACTCGGACTGAGTGTCCGTGAATTTTTATATGACCCCAAATATTGCGGAGGAATTAAAAATGGTAAAGAGCTGAAAGCAGTCATCGCGGGAGGTTCTTCAGTACCAATTCTTCCCAAAAATCTGATACTTCAGACCGCAGCCGGTGAAGATCGGCTTTTCACCTATGAATCACTTGCCGAGGGTGGTTTTGTAAGTGGTACAAGCCTTGGATCAGGCGGTTTCATAGTTTTTGACGAGGATGCATGTATTGTCCGCAACACCTGGAATCTTGCCCGTTTTTACCACCACGAGTCGTGCGGGCAATGTTCTCCTTGCCGCGAAGGTACAGGTTGGATGGAAAGTGTGCTTCACCGGATCGAAAACGGACATGGGAGAAGCAAAGATATCGACCTGTTGGTCAGTATTGCGAATAAGATCGAGGGCAATACCATCTGTCCGTTGGGGGATGCCGCAGCCTGGCCAGTTGCCAGTGCAATACGCCATTTCAGGCATGAATTTGAGGAGCATGTTTTGCATCCGGAGAATTGCGGCGATTTGAGAATTTGAAGATGAGAAAATGAGAAGGTGAGAGGAGAGGAAATATGCAAATTCGAATCCTTCGAGATGTTTAGGGACAGAATCTAAAATTGAGAATAGGAAACAAAAATATTTGATCAAAACGGATGTTTAAGGTTACAATTGACAATCACACCATTGAGGTGGAAGAGGGAACAACGATCCTGCAGGCAGCACGGCTGATTGGCGGTGCAGTAGTTCCTCCGGCCATGTGCTATTACTCCAAACTCAAGGATTCGGGCGGAAAATGCCGTACCTGTCTGGTTAAGGTGGCACAGGGGTCCGCACGGGATCCCAGACCGATGCCCAAACTGGTTGCCTCATGCAGAACACCTGTTGCAGATGGCATGGTAGTTCAGAACATCACCTCACAGGAAGTCGTTGATACCCGTAAAGCCATTGTCGAATTTCTCCTGATCAACCACCCGCTCGACTGTCCGGTGTGCGATCAGGCAGGCGAATGCGACCTTCAAAACCTGAGTTTCGACAACGGAGGGGAAGGATCACGGTTCGAAGAAGCCAAAAGGACTTTCAAAGTAATTGATATCGGAGACAAGATTCAGTTGCACATGAACCGCTGTATCTTGTGCTACCGTTGCGTTTATACGGCCGATCAGCAAACGGATAAAAGATCACACGGGGTTCTGTACCGCGGCGATGTTTCTGAAATATCAACTTACATCCAAAGCAACATTACCAACGATTTTTCGGGCAATATCATCGATGTCTGCCCGGTGGGAGCACTCACTGACAAAACATTCCGTTTTAAAAACAGGGTATGGTTCCTTAAGCCAATGAATGCAGTAAGATCCTGCACGAAATGTTCGGGAAAAGTCACTGCCTGGATGCGGGGAAATGAAGTATACCGGGTTACCGGAAGAAAAGATCAGTTCGGCGAGGTCGAGGAATTTATTTGCAATGAATGCAGGTTTGACAAGAAAGAAATTACTGACTGGACTATCGAAGGCCCAAGAAACATCAGGAGGGCATCCGTGATCAGCCAGAACCATTATGTGAATGCAAGAAAACCATCTGTCATCATTCCTTTGGAAAACAGGACCGTGAGTCTTGAAGAGTTCGCGAAAGAAAATAATAACGAAAACAAACAATCCTGAATATGGATGGAAATTACATCCTTTACAAGTTGATACTGGCTTCTGTTATTCTGCTGATCAGTCTGGTGGTGGCCATGTATTCCACCCTGCTCGAACGGAAAGTGGCCGCCTTTTTTCAGGATCGGCTCGGTCCGAACAGAGCCGGTATTTTCGGTATTTTTCAACCTTTGGCCGATGGACTCAAACTCTTTTTTAAGGAAGAATTTATGCCCGGCGATGCGGATAAATTTCTGTACATCCTTGGACCTTCGCTGACGATGATGGTCGCCCTCCTTACCAGTGCAGTTATCCCTTGGGGCGATAGCCTGGTGATAGGCGGAACAGAATACAGCCTTCAGGTGGCCGACATTAACGTTGGCGTCCTTTATGTCTTTGCCATTCTTTCGATCGGAGTATACGGCATCATGATTGGCGGCTGGGCTTCCAACAATAAATATGCCCTCATTGGCGCTGTTCGGGCTGCTTCGCAGATGATCAGCTATGAACTGGCCATGAGCATGGCCATTATCGCCATTGTCATGATGAGCGGTACCCTAAGCCTGAAAGACATGGTGGAACAGCAACATGGCATGAACTGGAACGTCTGGTACCAGCCTCTCGGATTTCTGATCTTTTTGGTCTGCGCTTTCGCCGAATGCAATCGCTCACCCTTTGATTTACCCGAATGTGAAACTGAACTGATCGGGGGATATCACACCGAATACAGCAGCATGAAACTCGGGTTTTACCTCTTCGCCGAATACATCAACATGTTCATTTCCTCAGCCATGATTGCAACCCTCTTTTTCGGAGGTTACAATTTTCCCTTCATGGATGATCTCAATCTGTCGCACAATGCCTTGACCATCATAGGATCCCTGGTCTTTTTCATAAAAATAGCATTTTTCATTTTCTTCTTTATGTGGGTGAGATGGACGCTGCCGCGTTTCCGTTACGACCAGTTGATGCGACTTGGCTGGAAATCGCTTTTGCCGCTGGCAATCATCAACATGATGATCACAGGTTTAGTAATTATGATTAAACATCACATGTAATTATGTCAGCCAATCCAACTATAGAATCGCTATCGGGCCGGAAAAAGGTTGTTTCCAACAAGAAAATGACTTTCATGGAAAAGATCTACCTTCCTGCCATCATCGGTGGATTTGGTATTACGATCAGCCATTTTTTTAAAAAGAGTGCTACCATTCAGTACCCTGAAGTTAAAAGGCCAATCGCCGAGATCTACCGGGGAATGCATGTATTGAAAAGAGACGATGAAGGAAAGGAACGTTGTACCGCCTGCGGCTTATGTGCTCTTTCATGTCCGGCTGAAGCCATTACCATGATTGCTGCCGAACGGAAAGAGGATGAAATGCACCTTTACCGGGAAGAGAAGTACGCTTCGGTGTATGAAATCAACATGCTTCGCTGTATTTTCTGCGGTTTGTGTGAAGAAGCCTGTCCGAAAGAGGCCATCTTTCTGACCAATAAAATCGTACCTTCCGATTTGCACCGCAGTGATTTTATCTACGGTAAAAATGTGCTTGTGGAACCTGTCGGCAAACGAGTCGACATCAGTCACCGCCAGACTCCCGAAGTCCTAAAATTCAAATTGGATAAAAACCAATCACATAACTCATAACTCGCTATGACATTCTCCAGATATCTCTTTTTTATTCTCTCTTTCATCGCCATTTATGCCGCGTTGAAAGTGCTGATATCCAAGAAACCGATGCACAGCGTGTTGTACCTGACTCTGGCATTTTTTGCCATTGGTGGTCACTATATATTGCTGAATGCCCAGTTTCTGGCAGTGGTACATATAATTGTCTATGCGGGAGCCATCATGGTGCTTTTTATTTACACGGTGATGCTGCTTAACCTGAATATTCAGGGGGAATTTCCAAAATCGAAATTGGCCAAGTTGGCTTCTGCGATTGCAGGCGGCATACTCCTGATGACCCTGATCGCGGTATTCAGGTCGTATGATCTGAAAGCCGTAACTGATCCATCCCTCAATCAGATCGGATTGGTTAAAAATTTGGGAAAAATACTGTTTGAAGATTATTATTTACCCTTCGAACTCTCCTCTATCCTGTTTCTGGCAGCGATGGTAGGCGCTGTGATGCTGGGGAAAAAGGATATTTATTAATGTTGCACATGACGATTATTGATCGAATTATTCAATGAAAGTCAATATCAAGTGTTCAAATATTGTGATAACTTTGTAATTACATTTATGATATTTAAAAATGGATATTTCAGTTGTTCAGATAGGTAATTCCAAAGGTATCAGGTTGAGTAAGACATTGATTGAAAAGTACCATATTAAAGATACAGTTGAATTGGTATTGGAGGAGGAATATATGATTTTGAAACCGAAAACGACCCCAAGAAAAGGGTGGGCAGAGGCTTTTCAAAAAATGCATGAAATCGGAGATGATCAGCTTTTGACACCGGATATTTTTGAAGATGAATTGTTTGACGAATGGAAATAGGGCAATATGACATTGTACTCGTAAATCTTGATCCAACCATCGGAAGTGAGATTAAAAAGTCACGACCATGTGTTGTTATATCTCCCAATGAGATGAACGAATTTTTGTATACAGTCGTCATAGCTCCAATGACAAGTCAGTCAAAATTGTATCCGACCAGAGTAAAAGTCAATCATCACGATAAGAATGGATGGATTGCAATTGATCAGATCAGAACTATTGATAAACAAAGGATTATCAAAATTCTTGATAATCTAACAATAAGGGAGATTGCAAAGGTAAAGTCTGTTTTAAGAGAAACTTTTGTTGATTAATATAATATAAATGAAAGAAAAAAACGAGTTGGTAAGAATTTTCACAGGGAGTGAAGTTCTCGTACTCATGCTGAAAGGGGCATTGGAAGAAATTGAAATTGGTTCGCTCATCCAGAATGAATTTCAATCCGGTATGGCAGCAGGAATAGGTGGGTTTGCAGAATACGTAGATCTTTATATTCAAAAGTCTGACCTGGTAAATGCACAACCTCTGATCAACGAATTCAATCAGACAAACAATTAAAATCAGGATATACCATGCAAAATATGCAAATCATACCACTCGATTACTACATTATCTTCTGTTCGGCTCTTTTTGCCATCGGAGTGGTTGGTGTACTTGTCAAGCGCAACGCGCTGGTCATCTTTATGTCCATCGAGCTGATGCTTAATTCGGCCAATCTGCTTCTGGCCGCTTTTTCGGCCTACAGGAATGATCCTGCCGGACAGATTTTCGTCTTTTTTATCATGGTGGTAGCGGCAGCAGAAGTCGCAATTGGTCTGGCTTTGCTGGTGATGATCTACCGCTCGACGCACACCATCGATATCAATGTGCTCAATAAACTGAAATGGTAAATTCAAAGAATCGATCCTATGTTTGAATATATTTGGCTGGTACCCCTCTTCCCGTTGATAGGTTTTTTGTTGATCGCTTTTAATATCAGGAAGCTGAAAGGCAATACAGCCGGCATCTTCGCGTCATTAATGGTCTTCATTCCGTTTCTCATTTCCGTGTTTCTCTTTTTGGGACTAATGAAAGGTGCAGAAGCTAAAACGGTAGACCTCTTTAGCTGGATCAGCTTCAACAAGCTCTCCATACCTTTTTCATTCCTGATCGACAGGCTCTCGGGGCTGATGTTGCTCATTGTCACGGGTGTGGGATTTCTCATCCATGTTTATTCCATCGGGTACATGAAGGAAGATGCCGGTTTCAACCGCTTCTTCTCCTACATGAACCTTTTCGTTTTCTTCATGCTGTTGCTGGTTCTGGGCTCCAATTACCTGGTCATGTTTATCGGATGGGAGGGTGTTGGCCTCAGTTCTTATTTGTTGATTGGTTTCTGGTTCAAAAACCAGGATTTCAACAATGCTGCCAAGAAGGCATTTATCATGAATCGCATCGGAGATCTTGGTTTTCTGCTTGCCCTTTTTATGCTGATCAATCAGTTTGGTACTTTAAATTTCGCTGATATATTCTCCAAAAGTGCAGCCATCCCGGTAGGTACGTTGTCTGTTACCTTGATAACACTTCTACTTTTTGCCGGTGCGGTAGGTAAAAGTGCACAGATACCTCTTTTTACCTGGCTTCCCGATGCAATGGCGGGTCCTACTCCTGTATCGGCGTTGATCCATGCGGCAACGATGGTGACTGCAGGTGTATACATGGTTGCACGTTCGAACCTGCTTTTTGTGCTGGCGCCGGTGACGCTCATGACGATCTCCGTGATCGGCATATCCACTGCCTTGATGGCCGGAAGCATCGCTTTGTTCCAAAATGACATCAAAAAGATTTTGGCCTACTCTACGGTAAGTCAACTCGGACTGATGTTTGTTGCATTGGGTTCAGGAGCTTTTACCGGTGCGGTCTTTCACCTGACGACACATGCCTTTTTTAAGGCGCTGTTGTTCCTGGCTGCCGGAAGTGTGATTCATGCCCTTCATGGGGAACAGGACATCCGCAAAATGGGTGGATTGAAGGACAAAATACCGGTTACATTCTGGCTGTTTGCTATAGGATCTCTGGCGATTTCAGGAATTCCTCCTTTTGCAGGGTTCTTCTCGAAGGACATGATTCTGACCGGCGCATTTCACTCAGGATATGTCTTATGGACATTGTCAGTGGCAGCTGCCTTGATGACTGCTTTTTATATGTTCAGGCTGCTCTTCCTGGTTTTCTGGGGTAAGGTTGCTGTGGCCGCTGATCCAAAGCACCCGGTACACGAATCTCCAAAAATAATGACCATTCCGATGTCCGTGCTTGCTGTTCTGTCCATCATAGGCGGTTGGATTGGCATTCCTGCTGTCCTGGGCGGGAATGACAGTATTCAGTCATTTTTGTCGCCACTTTTTTCCTCTTCAGAAACTATTTTGATGCATGGGGAGGAAGTCGGCGGATCAACTGAGATCCTGCTGATGATCGTTCCATTGCTGCTTATTCTTGCAGTGATCTATCTGGCCTGGCATCAATTTGTCAAAACCAGGAATACTGTTGCGGTTGATGCGGAACGATCCTTTTTACGGAATCTGCTCGACAGGAAATTCTTTGTGGATGAAATTTACGAAGCGACCATACAGAAACCAGTTGCCAACTTATCCACTTTCTTTCATGATGTCATTGAAATCAAGGTAATTGACAAGCTGGTGAATCAAACCGGAATTGTTGTAGTGCGGATTGGTAAAAACATTCGCTACATGCAAACGGGTAATGTTGGTGCTTATCTTTTCCTGATGGTCATCAGTATTATCCTGATCTTAATATTAAACTTATTCAAATAACTGCCAATGTTAATGGGATTTCTCCTGTCCGTGCCACTGGTCTTTTCACTGCTTCTTTTCGCTATGAAAAATGGTGACTCGTGGAATAAAAAAATAGCACTCGCTGCTTCCTTGCTGACGTTTGTGATTTCGGTGGTCATTCTCATGAAATATTTGGCAAATCCGACGGATTATCCCATTTTCCACCCGGATATTTTCCACTCACTGGGAATCGAATTTAAACTGGGACTCGATGGATTGAGCATGCTGCTTGTGATGCTGACGACCTTTCTTTTCCCGCTCATTATCTATTCCGGATTTGGCAAAAAATCGCATCGCAGTTCGTTTTTCGGATTGATTCTGCTGATGGAGATGGCCTTGATCGGCGTATTCACCACCACCGACATCCTTTTGTTTTATATTTTCTGGGAGATTGCGCTGATACCGATATTTTTTGTCGCCATACTCTGGGGAGGTCAGAATGCCCGTGCCATCACGTTCAAATTTTTTATGTACACCCTGGTTGGCGGGCTTTTCATGCTGGCTGCCATCGTTTATTTGTATGCCCAAACGCCCGGACCACATACATTTGCCTTTTCTGAATTCTACAAACTGGTACTCGATCCGCATGCCCAGAAGTGGTTGTTTCTCGCCTTCTTTTTGGCTTTTGCCATCAAAATACCTGTTTTTCCTTTTCACACCTGGCAACCTGATCTCTACTTTACAGCTCCGATCCAGGGAACCATGCTGCTCGCCGGAATCATGCTGAAGATGGGTGTTTACGGATTGTTGCGTTTCGTATTGCCGCTGTTCCCGGATGCCCTCAATGATTTGGGAATTTATGCCATTCTTTTGTCGGTTACCGGAATAGTCTATGCATCGGTGATTGCGATCAGGCAAAATGAGCTGAAAAGGTTGATTGCCTACTCCTCTCTTGCACATGTTGGGCTAATTGCCGCCGGCATCTTTTCCAGAACCTTCAGCGGACTGGAAGGAGCGATGGTGCAGATGATTTCTCACGGGGTCAATATTTTCGGACTCTTTTTCTGTTATGAAATTATTGTAAGACGTACCAACACAGGAGAAATCAGTTCATTGGGCGGTATTGCGACGAAGGCGCCGGTATTTGCCTCATTTTTCATGATCATCATGCTGGGTAGTATTTCCCTGCCGCTCACCAATAGTTTCATAGGCGAATTTCTTCTGTTATACGGCCTGTTCGAATACAACGTTTGGCTTGCATCGGTCGCAGGCCTTACCATCATTCTTGGAGCGGTGTACATGCTCTGGATGTACCAGCGAACCATGTATGGTGAAGTGAAGGAGGCAACAGCAGGTTTCAATGATTTAACCAGGCAGGAGATCATCGTCCTGGTACCGGTCGTGGCCATCATTCTGTGGATTGGAATCTATCCGCATCTGTTTTTGGACATGGCCGAACCGGCAGTAAAAAGCATTTTGGCCGTTCATCCATAAAACGAATAATATTAACCACAAAGGACACAAAGAAATGCACAAGGGAAACCACAAAGTAAAATTCAATGACTCCAGGTATACGTTACAAAATCTGTATGTGACCTTGGTGTCCTTCGTGTTTTCCTTTGAGACCTTCGTGGTAATAAACAAAAAAATATTTCTCTCATGAAGGCAATCATAGCCCTTTCCCTACTTGCGGTTTTGAACATGTTTTTCGGCGTACGAAAAATGAAAAAAGTATTGCTGCCGCTCATTTTCGTCGGACTTGTCATTGCCATGATATTGAATATCCGGGAATGGGGAACTTCTGTGCATTATTTCAACGAAATGTTCATTGCCGATAATTTCAGCATTGCCTTTAGTGCTGTTCTGATCCTGATCGGCATCCTGATTTTCATGTTCGCAAACATATATTACAAAGGCGTTGAGCGACCACTGGAGGATATTTATGCACTGATCCTTTTCGCCATCATTGGTGGCATCGTAATGGCCTCCTTCGGAAACCTGATCCTCTTCTTTGTCGGGCTTGAAACGTTGTCCATTTCTTTTTATGTATTGGCCGGAAGCAAGAAATTTGATATTGCCTCCAATGAGGCTGCTATGAAATATTTTCTGACCGGATCCTTCGCTACCGGTTTCTTGCTGTTTGGAATCGCCCTGGTGTACGGCGTTTCCGGCTCCTTCAACCTCGAAGCCATCAATGCCTACATCATTTCCTGTAAAGGAAGTGTGCCCATGATCTTCATCACAGGGATGCTGTTAATTTTCGTCGGGATGTCCTTCAAAATTGCGGCTGTACCTTTCCATTTCTGGTCGCCCGATGTTTATACCGGATCTCCGACACTCATCACTGCCTTCATGACTACGGCAGGTAAAGTGGCAAGTGTTGCTGCTTTTTACCGCCTGGTTACCATTGCTTTCATCTCCCTGCATTCGGAACTCGTCAATACACTGACGGTGATTGCCGTCCTGACGATCGTTGTCGGTAACCTTTCTGCTGTTTATCAGGATAATCTGAAACGGATGTTTGCCTATTCGGGTGTCGCACAATCGGGCTATCTCCTGATGGCATTGATTGTTTTGGGGCCCAAATCGGCCGGAATCCTGCTGTTTTTTGTGCTTTCCTATGTGATAGCCACCATCACGGCATTTGCCGTTCTCATGCTAATCAGGGAGGAGCGGGGCACTTTCTTTATTCCGGCTTTCAGGGGACTGGCCAAAAATAATCCTGTCGAGGCTTTTGCCATGGCTATCGCGATGATGTCACTTGCCGGGATTCCGCCGCTGGCAGGTTTTATGGCAAAATACAACCTTTTTGTGCTCACGGCAGAAGGTGGTTATACCTGGCTGATGGTAGTGGCCATTATTGGGTCCATGATCAGCATTTACTTCTATTTTAAGCCCATTTTAGCCAGTTATTTCTCGGAAGGCGAACCACAGCACAAAATCGAGTCAAGCATCAATTTCAAGATCAATATTCTTGTTTTGAGTATCATGATGATTCTGCTTGGTTTTCTGCCCCAGGTTATTATCAATCTGCTTTGATTCTAGTTGGAGAATTCTCTCACAGATGACCATGCGAAGAGTGCAGAGTTGCACTGAATGAATATCAAAAATTGGATTGGCGCTTTATTTTGTGCAATGTAAGAGACAGAAATTTTTTCCAACGACCCTATTCAATTTGGCTTGAAAATAAAGAAAACTGCCAGTATCAAAAAGACAAAGCCGATTAAATGGTTGATACGGAATGTTTCGGTCTTGAAAACCAATAATGTAAATATTACGAAAACGGAAATAGAGATTACTTCCTGAATCACTTTGAGTTGTACCAGCGTAAACGGTCCTCCATTCCCATCAAAGCCAATTCGGTTGGCCGGCACCTGAAAGCAATATTCAAAAAAGGCAATTCCCCAGCTAATCAATACAACCGCAAAAAGACCCAGCGCATCCAACCATTTGATCTCTTTGAATTTCAAATGACCATACCAGGCAAAGGTCATAAATGTATTTGACAGAACCAGTAATCCGATAGAGGCGACACTTCTCATTTTGGTGTGACTAAAATTAAGTCTGTAAAATTATCCTAATATTCTGAATAATATCAGGAAGTGTTACGTTCAGGAGACACAATCAATTTAACCTACTTCGCTTCTTCTTTCAGTTGTCAACTTCCATTTTTTTCTTTGCCAATAATATTACTCTTTCAGTTTTGTTAAGTGCGCTCATCTGATTACATTTGAATACTAATTAAGATTAACTTTCTATCCGGTAGGGTTTATTAATTGCGTTTTGGCGGTTTACCCCTGGATTCTTGAACCGGAATGATCCTACAAAAGGTCAACTAAATACGAATCAATATGAGCTATCTATTCCCCAGGCTGATGCTTGCAGTTATCTTGTTGTTGTCTGTTCAACTCTCGTTTGCTCAGGTCAGCAATGAAAAGAAAATAGAATTCAAAAATGCGCCTGTGCTTTTCAAACAGGGCAACACCTCCTTTCAACAGGTGATCATTACCTGCGAAGCCGACCAGGCCGGCAAGATCCTTGTCAGGCAATCAGGGAAGGAAATATTGAAAGCCGAACTTAAGAAGGGAAGGAACAGCTTCCTGATTAACATTCCTGCAGTAACACGGAATAAGAAGACTATTTTTACTACGAGTGTCAACGGTGCGAAGAGTGTTTTAACCCCCTTTATCATCATGCCGCCCAGAAAATGGGAGGTATTCCTTGTGCAGCATGCCCATACCGACATCGGATACACGAGACCCCAGTCAGAGATCCTGGCCGAACACCAGCGGTACATTGATTATGCCCTCGATTACTGCGACCAAACCGACAATATGCCCGACGAAGCAAAATTTCGCTGGACTTGCGAATCTGCCTGGGTGGTGAAAGAATACCTGAAAACCAGACCGTCTTCACAAATTGAACGTTTCAAAAAACGGATTAAAGAAGGCCGAATCGAAGTAATGGGAATGTTTTGCAACATGGCTGAGACTGCTGATGAGAACCTGATGACGGATTTTCTCCGTCCGTTGCAGGTGATCCTGGATGCAGGCATTCCTGTCAAGACCGCCATGCAGAACGATGTCAACGGTATTGCCTGGTGCATGCCCGATTATTTTAAAAATACGGGTGTCAAATACCTGAACATGGGTATTAACGAGACCAGGTCGATCCTTCCGTTCGACCTTCCTACCTGTTTCTGGTGGAAAGCGCCTTCAGGCGAGAAGTTGCTGGCATTCAGGGCCGAACACTATATGACAGGTAATTTTTTCGGAATCGAATCTGAATCGATCAAAGCTGATCGATTTCTTGGAATGTTGTCTGATTTCGATTCTAAAAAATTCCCTTTCGATAAAATATCCATTCAGTTTTCGGGGTACCGCACCGACAATGCTCCGCCATCCACTGCCGCCTGCAAATTGGTCAAAGAGTGGAACGAAAAATATGAAACACCCAAACTTAAACTATCTGTAGCGAGTGAATTCCTGGAATATGTGGAGAAAAATTATTCCGGACAACTTCCTGTTTATCAGAATGCATGGCTTGATTGGTGGACAGATGGTGCAGGCAGTTCTTCACGAGAAACAGCCGAAGTCAGGATAACGCAAAACTTAAAACAGGTGGATGAAGGTCTCTTCGCCATGACTGCCCTGCACGGAGGGGAACTCAATCCTAATTTGCAAGCCGAAATTGACCATATCGCGGAAAATGCCATATTCTATGATGAACATACTTTCGGGGCCGATGAAAGCATCGACCATCCTTTTTCAGAAAACACCGCCCGCCAGTGGTTACAGAAAGGGGCCTATGCCTGGGAAGCACTTAAAATGCAGACATTACTGCACGAGGAGGCATTGGCAAGATATCAGCCATTTTTGAAAAAAGCAGGTTTCCCGGTGATCCATGTCATCAATTCGCTGGGTTGGGAACGATCAGGAACTGTGAGCCTGTTTGCCGATTACGAAGTGTTGCCTGTTGACAAAAAAGTGAGAGTTGTGGATCTCTCAACCGGAATGGAAGTCCCCGCACAAATGATACACCGACGTGCCGAGGGCGCATATTGGGAGATGAATGTCAGGGATATTCCTGCACTGGGTGTAAAAACGTTAAAGATTGAAGTGACTGAACAACCTCCGGTTTCAAACCAACCGGCTACCAGCACAGAAGAATTGCAGAATCAATATTACAAGCTGGTCATCGACAAGGCCACCGGAGCTATCAGCAGTTTGTTTGACAAAGAGTTGCAGAAAGAGTTGATCGACCCTCTCAATCCATGGAAAATTGGTCAGGCAATCCATGAAACCATGCCCGACAGGCGTACTTACCAGCCTTCGCATACCTCGGTTGCCAATGTGAAAATCGAAACAGGTATCAATGGAAATGTTTGGGAAAGCGTTAAGATCAGTGCCGACCTTGCCGGCATGGACAAAGGGACTGTCAACTCACCGAAAGGTCTTGATGTCGAGATCAGGTTGTACAAGCAGGTCAAGAAAATCGGACTGAAATTTACGGCACACAAGCAGATATTAACAGATCCGGAGGCCTTGTATGTAGCATTCCCGTTCGCTTTGGGTGATTCAAGGATTGTCTTTGAAACCATTGGTGGAACGCTTACACAGGGACAGCAATTGCCCGGATCCTCTTCCGATTGGAATGTGGCACAGAATTTTGTGGCAGTCAGAGGCAAAGCCGGACAGATCGTCGTGACCAGCAATGAAATACCGCTTTGGCAATTCAGCGATTTCAACATGGGGAAATTTGAGCGGTATCCGAAACCCGGCAAGACCTTGCTGCTCAGTTGGGTGATGAACAATTACTGGTTCACCAATTTCAGGGCTTACCAGGAAGCTGGATTTAGCTGGAGCTATGAACTTACCTCGACCAAAGATACCACCAACACCTTTGCCGCTAAAATTGGATGGGGGGAAAGAAATATTTTTCCCACCCGCACATTCCCTGCCGGCAAAAATGAACTGGTCAATCCTTTGACAGAGAGCCTGAAAATAGGAGGCTCCCCCAATGTTTTGCTTGTCAACAGCCGTCCATCCTTCAACGGAAGGGATGCCGTTATGCTGCATTTCAGGGAACTGGATGGAAAATCGTCCGAAATTACACTGACAGAAGCAGTAAAGGGACGTCCTGTTAAGTCTGTTTCAATCGTCAATGCAATGGGGAAGAAGGTAGAAGCCGGTTCTGCATCCATCCATTTTAATCCATTTGAGGTGAAATTTATTGAACTGGCCTTTTGAGTGAAAAATAATTTTCCGCTAGAAGTGGGGGAGTCATAGAATTTGTTCCCTAAGATCGGGTGATTACAACTAGATAGAAATTGAATGAAGATATCGAAAAGGTGATTATAATCTGTTATTAAAGGAAATCCTGAAATGAAAATATGAACTCCAAAGAACGTATTCTTGCTGCCATCAACCACAAACAGCCCGATCGTACACCCATTGATCTCGGCGCAACACCCAGCAGTGGTATTTCGGTTGTGGCCTATAGAAACCTGATCAACCATTTGGGTTTGGGACACCTCGCAAATCGGGTTTATGATGTGATTCAGGAAGTTACGCAGCCAGAGATGGAACTGCTTGACCATTTCGGGGTAGATGTCCTCGATATTGGCCGCGAATTCAATACCGCCGAAAATTACTGGCAGCCATTGGAACTGATCTCCGGAACTCCGGCACTTTATCCCAAATGGTTTAATCCGGTCAGACAGACAGACGGTTCATGGCTGGTGCCGGGGAAAAGCGGCGAATTCATCGGCAAGATGCCAATGGGCGCCACATTTTTCGATCAGTTGATTTTTCCCTACCGCGATGGATATCCCACAGATTATGCTGATCTGGGCAACCAGATGTCACTGGCAATCTGGGGTGGTTTCGGATTTACTCCTTATGACTGGATCGATGAACCGGACTTCTGGCAGATGCTCCGCGATAAAACCATCGATCTCAGGCTGAATACCGACAAAGCACTTTTACTCGGCGTTGGCTGCAATCTTTTCGAGTGGGGCACTTTTCTGCGCCGCATCGACAATTTTCTGATGGATCTTTACCTGGAACCGGAAAATGTCCACCGCCTGATGGATGCTTTGATGGAGCGACACATGGAATTTTTAGGCAAAGTATGCGATGCAGTGGGTGATATTGTCGATATCCTGAAGTTCGGTGACGATCTGGGTACCAATACCGGACCTTTTATTCCCAACGAAATCTACCGGGAGTTTTTCCTGCCCAGGCACCAACAGATGTGCAATTTTGTCAAGGCTAATTCCAGTGCCCACACCATGCTGCACTGCTGCGGAGGAATCTACGAACTGATCCCTGATTTGATCGAAGCCGGATTCGAGATCCTAAATCCAATTCAGATCAATGCCATCAACATGGAACCCAAAAAATTAAAACTGGAGTTTGGCAAGGAACTGACTTTCTGGGGAGGTGGTATCAATACCCAGAGCCTACTGAATCGCGCAACTCCCGAAGAGGTAAAAAGGCATGTCACAGAAAATCTGGAAGCTTTCACCCCGGGAGGTGGTTATGTCTTCAATACAGTGCATAATATATTGTCAGACGTGCCTCCTGAAAATATTGTTGCGATGTTTGAGGCAGTGAAGGAATTCGACAATTAGTTAATTCGGCAATTCGAAATTGTGACTTTGTGACAATTTGAAAATGTCGGGTCAAATGAATGTAGTGAGGAAGAAATGAAAAAGAAAGAACTGTCGACCATAGGCACAGGATTTCAACCCCGACCGGGTTGCCTGTGAATAACCCCCGGTTTCAACCTGGGGAAGGACAGTGAAAAGGGAGGATAACCGTCCGTGATAAATGAGGACAAGAGCAAGTTTCTTGTGTTCGAACGTACGCAGTAAATCAGTAACATATAAATAAAACTTAAAATGGAAACGAATCAAGCCAAAGCCATTGCTGCTTTTAAATCAGGATTGAATTGTGCACAATCGGTCGTTGTTGCGTTTGCCGAAGATCTGAATTTTGACAGGACCATTGCCTCGAACACGGCTGTAGGATTCGGAGGCGGTATGGGAAGACTTCAGGAGACCTGCGGGGCTGTAACCGGTGCATTCATGGTGCTCGGCATGTATAATTCGCAAAAGTGCCAGGATAATTTGGCACTTAAGAATGCCACCTATCCGATGATCCGTCAGTTTGATGCACAATTTAAGTCGATCCATCAAACAACCAATTGCAGGGCTTTGCTTCAGTGTGATTTAAGTTCAGAAGAAGGTCATGCCCTCGCCGTTGAAAACAAGCTGTTCGAAAAGATTTGCGAAAAATGTATTGTGGACGCCGTGGGTATCGTGGAGGAACTGATTGTTTGATACCGTTGAAATTATGTCCTGTTTGAGAATCTATTTTTGCGCGACAATCTATTTTTTTTAAGCAATTGCCGCTTATCTTTGACCACAGTATGGAAAATCAAGAAAAAAGATCAGTAATCCTTTTTGGCAGATTACTGGGAATCATTCCGATAGCCTGTGTGTTATTCGTTGCCACTTCCTGCGGCAATGCCACTTCAAGCAGGAAAGGCGCATCCAAAATTGAAAAAAAAATCATCTTGCAACCAGCATCGAATAGCAACGAAGATTCACCAACCGTTACTGCCTTGCTGGTTTCTCCAAGAAACCCACGACCAGGTGAGGTTTTCAGGGTACTTGTAACCGGTAGTCAGCCTGTTCAGAAAGGTATCATCCAGGTTACTGCTCCTTCAGGAACAATTGAACCCACCAAAAGCAGGAGCGGAGAGGGGCTGCCTTTCTGGCAGATCGCGGAGTTCAAGGCCGGTGCAACAGGCAAATACCAGGTTAATTTCAGAACCAATAACAGTTCTGTGGTTCAGCAGGATTTTTGGGTGACAGGCAAACCTGCACAAATTAGCTCCAATGCTGTCTGGAATACGCAGAAGGGGTGGGATGCCGGTTCCGAAGATCAATATTCGGCGTGGGTGAATGCACTATTTAACGAGGCTGATGAACGTTCCTCCTGGACTGCTCTTCAAGAGGTTACTCAGATGAGGGAGCGGAATTTTCTCTACAATTTTCTTTCATTGAACGAGGATGACTCCAATGGCAAAGATAAGGTGCTGATGCAACCAGATTGTGCCGACAATCCGTTCTATCTGCGGGCTTACTTTTCGTGGAAATTGGGGCTTCCTTTTGGTTTCCACGAATGCGACAGGGGTTATCTCGGTAAAGCCCCGCGTACCGGCAGATGGGTTACCAATGAGATTCAACTTTCAGGATCTCCTATAAGAAAATTCAATACTTTCGTACGAATGGTGGCCAATGGTGTCCATTCGGGAACTGCCCGTACGGCATTAAATGACGAAACATCCGATTATTATCCGGTACCTCTTGTCCCGGATGCCCTTCGGCCCGGTGTGGTTTTTGCCGATCCATACGGACATACCCTTATTTTGGTCAACAAGGTGGCCCAGACGGGAGACGTACCGGGAGTTCTGCTATCTGTCGATGCTCAGCCGGATGGTACTGTCGGGATTAAACGGTTCTGGAAGGGTAACTTTCTCTTTAATACCAGTGAGGTGATCGGGGAACCCGGCTTCAAGGCCTTCCGTCCGATTGTTGGGAATAGTGGAAAATACAGGTTAATGACATCCAGGGAGATTGGTGCTGACCCCGGAATGGTTCCCTTTTCGATGCAGCAAAAGAACATGAAGAGCGAAGCCTTTTACCATGCCATGGAACGAACCATCAATCCGAAACCTCTCGATCCCGAAACCGCTTTGCTTGATTTGATACAAGCACTTTACGAACAACTGACTGTTCGAATCACCTCTGTATCCAATGGTGAAGCGTATATGAAATCTCATCCGGGGGCTGTGATTCCGATGCCGGGAAGTGCGGCCGGAGTCTTCCAGACAGGTGGACAATGGGAGGATTTCTCTACCCCCAACCGCGATTTGAGACTTTTGATTGCCATGGACGCTTTGCTCGGTTTTCCTGATAAAATTGTCAGGTCACCGGAAGATTACAAACTGCCTGTGCTTAAAAAACCTGAATCGGTTAAAAAGAACCTTGAAGAGATGCTGACCCAGAAACTAACAGAACTTACCATCACTTATACTCGCACCAACGGCACCGAGCAAAAACTGACAATGGGGGAAATTCTCCAAAGGAAAGATGCTTTTGAAAAGGCTTACAATCCCAACGACGGAATTGAAATCCGCTGGGGTGCACCGGAAGGCAGCCAGGAACGCTCAACTTGCAAACGTCGCGTGCCCCCTGCACAATTGGAAAGAATGAAAGTGGTGAGTGTGTGGTTTCACAAAAGAATGCATCCACCTACCTGAATTCAGATTTGTCGTGAGATTTTGGAATATTTTGCCAATTCCAAATTTCCATAAAACTTGGAATTATTTCTTTGGTTGGGTTTCACTACATTGCAGAAGATTTTCTTCAATTGAATTCCTATTAAGTCATACAAATAAAAATCGTCGATCATGTCCAAAATGCTGGGGTCTTGGGTTAGTTTCATGTTAATTGCCTCATTTTCATTCTCACAGTCAGTCCCGGCACCGGCTGTTGCTGACAGGTTGTATCCATCACTATCAGAAAAAATGAATGGTTTTGCGGGCGAACGGTTGG
The DNA here is from genome assembly GCA_037129695.1 of Prolixibacteraceae bacterium. GTDB lineage: Bacteria > Bacteroidota > Bacteroidia > Bacteroidales > Prolixibacteraceae > CAINVV01. Next base: position 52,491 of record JBAXUL010000005.1, on the reverse strand, counting down.
ACGCTTCTTACCTGAACCGGATTCTTGCTCAGGATGTAAATCGTCTGGTAGCCCCCTTCAATAACCGGACGGAGACCAGTTGCTGGCAAAGCGAATTTTGGGGAAAATGGTTCACTTCGGCTGTCCTGGCTTATCGCTATAAACCGGAACTTCTGCTGAAAAAAAAGCTGGACGATGCAGTCAACGGCTTGATAGCTACCCAAACATCAGACGGATACATTGGAAATTATGCCAATGACAAACACCTTGCAGCATGGGATATCTGGGGACGAAAGTATAGCATGCTCGGGTTGCTGGCCTATTTCGACCTGACCAAAGAACCAAAGGCCCTTCTGGCCTCACGCAAGGAAGCTGATTTTTTGATGAAAGAGATCACTGAGAGAAATCTGCAGATCGTTAAACTTGGAAACCACAGGGGCATGGCTGCCTCCTCAGTTTTGGAACCCATCTGTCTGCTTTATGCCCGAACCGGCGACAAAAGATACCTCGATTTTGCCGAAGAAATTGTAAGGCAATGGGAGACAGGCGATGGTCCTCAATTAATTTCTAAGGCGGATACGGATGTCTCGAAACGGTTTCCGAAACCAAAAACAAGCTGGTATGGATGGGAGCAAGGACAAAAAGCCTATGAAATGATGTCCTGTTACGAAGGCTTGCTTGAACTTTACAGACTTACGGGAAAAGAGATTTACAAGGTTGCTGTAGAGAAAACCTGGGCAAATATCCATGAAACTGAGATCAATATTGCAGGATCAGGGTCATCAATGGAGGCATGGTTTGAAGGAAAGAAAATGCAGACCATGCCTGTTTCCCATTACCAGGAAACCTGCGTGACGGCAACCTGGATCAAATTCAGCCAGCAATTACTCCGGATGACAGGTGAAGCGAAATATGCTGATGCCATCGAACAGTCTTTTTACAACGCATTATTGGGTGCGATGAATCATGATGGGTCAGATTGGGCCAAATACACACCACTGGCTGGTCAACGGCTGGAGGGAAGCGAACAGTGTGGAATGGGCTTGAATTGCTGCGTGGCCAGTGGACCGCGTGGATTGTTCACTTTCCCGCTAACTGCTGTGATGTCATCCAAAGAGGGATTGCAAGTCAATTTCTTTGCGGCAGGCAGTTATTCCCTGATGACGCCGGGGAAGCAAAAAATTGAACTGATCCAGTATACGGATTACCCTGTAACAGGGAAGATATCGTTGAAGGTACAACTTCAAAAACCTGAAAATTTGTCTCTCTCATTGCGTATCCCGCAATGGAGTAAGCAATCTTCCCTGACGGTTAATGGTACTACTATCAGCGATATTACTCCGGGGAAATATACCAGGATCGAACGCAAATGGATGACGGGGGATATCGTAGAACTCAATCTTGATATGCGCGGTAGAGTATTGATTGAGGGAGAATTCCCAAGGAATCTGGTAATCGTCAGGGGACCTGTTGTTCTTTCAAGGGACGCCCGTCTGTCTGAACTTGCCTTAGAATCATCACTTCGGCCCTTGCTGGATAAAGAAGGATACATCGAACTTCTGCCAAGCGATCCCAAAAACCCTGATGTATGGATGGAATTCAAGGCCAGGTTTATGCCTGAATCCTACCTGGAAAAGGGTGCAGATCCAATCTGGATGGATCTGTGTGACTATGCTTCCGCCGGCAACGCGAAGGAAGGACACCCATTCTTCAAAACCTGGTTTCCTCAGTTGCTTGATCCAAGAGAAATAGAGTAATCGCATCTGTTTATATGGCAAGGACTAACCAACACAGTTAAAAAAAAGAATTCATTGTTCGTTTATTTGCCTGAAATAATGTAACTCAGTGTAAATTGAGTTTAATTATTTTATACAAAAAATTTTACAATGTTATCAGATAAGACTCAGGTTTTTATACCCGATGATATCCTCAGCAACAAGATTTATTTAATTAGGGAGGTTAAGGTGATGCTGGACAGAGACTTGGCCGAATTGTACAATGTTTCAACAGGCAATTTATACAAATCGGTGAAAAGAAACCGGAAACGTTTCCCTGAAGATTTAATGTTTCAACTAGATGAAAAAGAATATGAGAACTTGATATTCCAATTTGGAAGATCAGGTTGGGATGGCACCAGGAGCTTACCGTATGCATTTACCGAACAAGGAGTTGCCATGTTATCTGGAATTTTAAATAGCGAAAGGGCAATCACCGTCAACATTCAGATAATGCGGATTTTCACCAAAATAAGAGCCATTTTTACTGACACATTGAGCTTGAAACTCGAAATTGAAGAAATTAGAAAAAAGTTATACCATCAGGATAAAAACATAGAATTGGTATTTAGTTATCTTGACGAACTGATCACCCGACAGGAAAATAATATACCCCCGCAACCGCATAGGATTTAGGACAGACGATCCTGACCTCAATTAAAAAATTCCATATTTTTCAGTCCCCCAGTCTCCTAGTCCTCCTAGTCTTTCTCCGCTCGTCCGGTAAGCGCCAATAGCCCATTGATCACCGTCAGCGGATGTGCCGGATTGCCGGGGATGTAGAGATCAACTTTGTGGCGGTCAAGAAAACTGCGATCCAGTGCGGGAGAACCATCAAAAATGCCTCCGCTGATTGCATCTGTTCCGCATAGAACCACCATTTTGGGATCAGGGGTTGCATCGTAGCAGATTTGCAGCGGTTCGGCCATATTGACAGTCATCGGCCCGGTAATCACAATACCATCTGCGTGCCGGGGGGATGCAACGAACTCAATTCCGAAACGGCTCATGTCGAACTGCACATTGTTGGCCGCGTTGAGCTCCCATTCGCAACTGTTGTCGCCTCCGGCGGAGACTTGCCGAAGCTTAAGCGATTTGCCAAATATTGATTTGAATTCCTTGGGGATGATATTTTCATTTAGTCTGATGGGTTCATCGATGCCTTCTTGAATGATCAGGCGACTGCGCTCATTGGTGGAAATCTTATAATCCCTGGTAAATACAACCTTATTGGGAAACCTGAAAGCACAATCACCGCAAAAAGTGCATTTTCCGAGGTCAATGGCCACCGGAGAAGTCGAAATGGCATTGGTCGGACAGCAATCGACCAGCGCTTTTTCATCCACTTTTTCAAGAGAGATCACCGGTCGCCCCTTAAATATTCCGGGTACTTGTACGTTCCTGACGTCGGGAATAAATTGTTTACCCTGATGAAACCAAATCTTTAGATTATCAAACATATGCAATTTTATAAGTTGATTAATTCCATCGATAATTATCGATTTCGGATTTTCGGTGACCAATCTCATTTTTACACTCTCTCATCTTTTCATTTTCAGGCTTTCCAGACAACTTGCCGTATGCTCTCACAAATCATGTCCGGCATAAGAAAGGTTAAAACTCTTGTTGCAGATCGGAAAATCTGAAATTTCATTGTTTCGAACTGACAATGCAAGTGCCAGCCAATTGTGGAAGGAGGGATCCTTTATTTTATAATGCTTGAGTTCCCCATTCTCACTGGTAATAGCACAATGGCAGATCTCTCCGCGCCACCCTTCGACAAGCGAAAGGGAAAACAGGTTGTTTTGCGGCGATTTAAGCACTTCATTTCCCGATTCGACAGGAAGTTCTGCCATTAATTTTCTCAGGTATCCAATCGACTGTATCACCTCATTTTTACGCAGCTGAACCCGCGAATAAACATCTCCATGATGCTTGACAATTACTTCGTGCTTAATTTCGGGATACAACCCTGTAGGATGGCTGGAGCGGATATCCCTCTTAACTCCACTTGTCCGCGCAGCCATTCCAACAACCCCGACGGAGGAGGCGTCTTCGACAGTTACAACACCTGTCCGTTCGAAACGGGAAAGTGCGCTGGGAAGACTAAACAACTGCTTGTTCATCTCGATAAAATCAGGTTCAAAAACGTCCAGAATTTCTGAAAGCCTTTCTGCCAGAGCTGTAGTGAATGGAAAGCGATCCAGTCCGGGTCTTATCAGACCCTTGATTAATCTGTTGCCACACCATTCCTGCATGAAATTGACAATGGGTGTACGCAGCCTGCCAAATACGGAACTACCCAATTGGTAGGCAATGTCGGTGCAGGCAGCACTTAAATCACCTGTATGAATAGCTATTCGTTCGAGTTCAAGGGCTATGGTACGGGAAAAATCAATGCTGCGTGATGTTTCAAAGCCACACAAACTTTCCCAAATCTGAGCAAAAGCTGTAGAATGTCCAACCACCGTGTCACCAGTGATATTTTCTGCCAATGTCGCCAACTGAGAAAGTTTCTGCTGTTCCAAAATTAATTTTTCGATTCCCCTGTGCTGATAACCCAGCTGTATTTCAAGGTGCAGAATCTGTTCTCCATTGCAAATGAACCTGAAATGCCCGGGTTCGATCACGCCTGCATGGATTGGACCCACGCCAACCTCGTGAAGTTCTTCGCTGTCAATGGAATAAAATGGATAATTGGAGATGGACCGGCTTTGATCTGCACGGTCGAAGGGATACCTCACAGGCTTCAACCAGGGGTGATCGCTGTATTTGATGCCGAAATTTTCATGAATCTCGCGTTCGAATTTTTCGAAACATAGCAAGCGGGCAGAAAACGAGGCGAGTATTTCCTGGGGTTGAACCAGGCACGAGGAGAGGTGTATGACATGTTCCTTGTCATCTGCAATGCAACAGAAAAACCTGACACTTTTACTTTCGGGTATACCAAAATAATTGACACAATGTCTTTCCGGGTTACCATCCACTAATTCGGTGTTAAGCTGAAAAAATGCACCGTATTCCATATCCGGAATTTCGGATAGGGGCCTCGACTCGTTGTTTTTAATTTGAAGCGTATGCATAATGAAGCAATTTGCTGTATGATTTGTCTTTTTCGTTTGATGTCTTCTCCAAATAACGGTATCTAAATTTTCCCTTTTCTAGTTGGGTAGCAGCACAATACTGTCTTTGATGAGTTGCACAAATTCTGCCGGAGGATTCAATCCAAGATAAACAGCCGTTGCAAGCAGCACAAACTGGGTTACTGATTCCCATGGACTGGTTTTGGCCACATTGGAATCGTCAAAACCTTCTGCCGGGACAAAAAGTACTTTGAAGATGTTTTTCCCAAAAGCCCAGATGATCATCGTCAGCAACAACAGCACAACCACCAGCAGCAAAATCTGTTTGGCATCAAAAATTGACTTGAAAATAAGAAATTCACTGACAAACAGTCCGGATGGCGGCATCGCGGCAGCACTGATGAATCCAAGCAGAAGTACCATGGCACCGGTTGTGTTGTATTTGAAATAATTGCCGATGTAATTAATGTTTTTATTCTGGAAAACCCGGTACAATTGATTGTACTGGAAAAAAAGGCTCGATTTGACGAATGCATGCAGAATAATGTGCAGAATGGCAGCATAATAGCCTATTCCGCCGGCTGCAATTCCCAGCATGACAAGTCCCATGTGCTCGATGCCGGAATAGGCAAACATTCGTTTAATGTTTTTTACCTTGAGCATGTATACCGTTGCAACAAATAACGACAGAAATGCTGCCGTTCCTGTTACAACCTGTGCCCAATGCAGCAGGGGAGTATTGGCCACAACAATGTAGAAGCGGAATATTCCGACAAAGCCAAGGTTCATCAATACACTGGCCATCAGGGCACCCGCAGGTGCAGGGGCAGTATCTTTGGCATCAATTCCTGCAGTGAACATTGGTACCAATCCAAGTTTGGCCGTAAATCCGGTGAAAATAAACAGGAAAGCCATTTGCAGCCATACCGGATTCAGCTCCTTGCTTTTGGCAAGCAGATTACTGAAGGAAAGGTCATCCGAACCTGCATTTTGCAGCGACAGACTTAAGAACAAAATGCCGATAAAAATGAAAGTGATGCTGATGGCACAGATAAAAACATATTTCCAGGTTCCTTCCAATGCCAGTTTATTGCGGTGATGGTAGATCAGGGCGGAAGCGCTCAGTGTCGTGATTTCGGTGAAGATCCAGGTTACAGCAATGTGGTTGGAAAGATACCCTGCGCTGATGGCCGTAATCAGAAGGATCAGCGAAGCAAGATAGATTGATCTGGATCTTGGTGGTTCGTAATGATTTTCAAGATAGATAAAACTGTGAATAGCTGCCGGTACGGCAATAATGCTTAGGGTGATCAGCAGCAGCAGGCCCAGTGAGTCGAAGGTAAAATAGACAGAATCGGTATGTCCAAAATGGGTAATTGCCTGTGCCGTAAACCACATCTGCCAAATCAGGAAAAAGGCGAGTAGTGAATATACCACCTGTTTGTTCCTGATAAGAAAGAGGCTTAAAACAACCGCTACGGATACTAAAAGATAGATGACAACCATTGTTTCGGTAGTTTTTATTAATAATCTTTTAAATTACTGAGCTGATCTACATCCACATCCTTGAAGACGTCACCAATCTTGTTCATGAAAATTCCAAGGATGAGCACACTGGCAAAAATATCCAGCATGATGCCCAGGTTTACGAGAAGAGGCATTTCATTTCCTATAGCCAGGGAAAGAACAAATACGCCGTTTTCAATGACCATGTATCCCATCACATGGGTAATAATCTTTCGTCGGGTGGCTATCAGATACAGTCCAAAAAACAGGGTGGACAGCGCAACAACGAAGAATATCTTGTCGAGGTGATCGTCTTTAATTACATTAGCTATCAATATATTGACAATTACGATGGCTGTTGTGATTACCAGTGAGACAAAGTTAGGAAGAAAGGGTTCCGCTTCACGCGTGATATTGTTCCGTTTGAGCAGATAACTCAGGAAAAGTGGTACGGCAAGTGATTTGAACACAATGGTTTCCAGTAAGATAAAACCAAGATTCACCGGATCAATCCTGTTGAGTTGCAGAAATACCACGAAAAATAAAAGTACACCCTGCAAGGCAAGCACCTTGATGTAAGTCATCAACCTGTTGGCAATCGCCATATAAAACAGGGTGATGATAAAAATGATCAATAGAACGTGTATCATATTGTCTTACTTTTTAGTACGGTTTAAATAAATTTCTGAAGAATCAGAAGTACTCCAAAGAATATCAGCAAACTCACCGAAGTAAGTACCACAATAAACTGCGGATTATGGCTCATCCTGAACCTTGCCATGAATGATTCAATCAATCCAATGATCACAGCAATCAAAAACTGGATGGCAAAAAATGCGGGAATGGCATATTGGTATGGAATCACACCTATAAAAAGGTTCACAATCAGCGAACCGTAGATGGCAAACTTTATGTATCCGGCAGTTAGGATTAGTCCAAGGTCGAATCCGCTGTTGTCGAGTATCATGACTTCATGAATCATCGTCAGTTCGAGGTGGGTCTTCGGATCATCGATGGGCATCCGGCTGCTTTCAATCATCGCAATCATCAACAGTACAAATGTCGCCAAGGCGGCCAGGGCATAACTTATCTGAGAACCAATGTGCAGAAAGGCGAAAATCTCCTGAAACGAGGTGTGCCCTGAAAGCAGGGCCAGAGAGCCCATCAGGATAAAAAATGCCGGCTCGGCAAACATCGAATAGAGGGCTTCACGGCTGGCACCCATCCCTTCGAAGCTGCTTCCGGTGTCCAAGGCGGCAATAATATTGAAGAATTTACCCAATGCAAGCACATAGGCGAAAAAGATAAAGTCACCATTGAAACTGAGTACCCCATGCGACTGGCCAAACGGAACTACCAGCATCGCCATCACAACGGAGGCAAAATAAATTGTGGGCGCCAGTTGAAATACAAAACTTGTTGTCTCACTGTAAACCACACCCTTTCGGAACAGCCTGACGACATCCCAAATGGGTTGAAAAATTCCCGGACCTTGTCGGCCGGATGCCAGACTCTTTGTCCGGATGACAATCCCGGTAAAAAATAGGGTTGCTAAAAGGATTAAAAGGACACTTAGCATGATTAAATATTTTTTAATATTTCAAAAAATGACACAATTTGACGATACATTCCCGGAAGACTTAGTACCGCAAGGATAAAGAAGATTCCATAGAGAATGTAAAACTGAAGTTTGCCATTATTCAGAAAGACAAACCTGCCCATGAAGTTCTTGTAGAACTTCAGAATTGGGTCGATCAGCCATTTTTCTACTTTATCGTTGGCAATCGTATGGTATTTGACTTTCCCCGGAAAAATACCATGAAGGAGTTCTTCCTCTTTTTCAACGAGCAGGACAGGAGCGAATAATTTGCTGTAAGACCTGACAAATGAGCTGGCTGTGTATTGTTGTTTGAAATCGGGTGCAACGTAACCGCATCCCCAGGTGGTATTGGATGTTAATTTACTTTTGCCGAGTATATATCTCCGGACAAAAAAGAGGCCGATTGTCAAAACTATTAATATCCATGATGCCCTGCTGATAGATTGTAATGAGTCAAAAGCATTGGCTGGTAAGGAATTTGGTTCAACAAAGAGATGGCCTGTGAACAAGCTGACCGGTTTTTCCAGTATCCTAATAAACGCCATCGGAAAGAGGCCAATCAATAGGATCAAACCTGCTAGCAGGTATCCGGGAAGAAGCTGGAGAATGGGGACTTCGCGACATGAAGAAGGCAGGGTATGTCTTTCCTTACCAAGAAAGATGATGCCAAAAGCTTTGGTAAAACAGATGATTGCCAGTCCGCCAATGGCAACAAGACCGACCGTTGAAAAAATCGCAGCCAACAACGAAAACAACGTGCCTCCCGAAAGCCAGCTATACAATCCTGTATAGAGGATGAATTCTGAAATAAAGCCGTTAAACGGCGGAATACCGCATATGGCAAGCGCTGCAATCAAAAAGAGGAGAGCGGTCTGAGGCATTTTTTTAATCAGTCCTCCCAGTTTCTCAATATCCATGGTATGCGTTGCCTGGTAGACATTCCCGGCCATGAAGAACAGAAGTGACTTGAAGAGGGAATGGTTCAGGGTATGCAGCAATGCTCCGGCAAAACCCAGCGTAGCCAGAACGTGATTGCCTGATCCGGTACCTATGCAGCCAATACCTATACCAATTCCTATAATTCCTATGTTTTCTATGCTATGGTAAGCCAGTAGTTTTTTGAGGTTGTGCTGCAGGATGGCAAGCATCACCCCGTATAAACCAGACAGAACGGATACAATCAATATAAGGTAGCCAACGAGGATGAAATCAGTTTTAAAAACCAGTAACATCCTCAGAATTCCAAATATTCCAATTTTGATAATCACTCCGGACATCATTCCGGAAACATGTGAAGGCGCAGCAGGATGAGCATGGGGCAGCCAGGTATGGAAAGGCACAAAACCTGCCTTGATGGCAAATGCGGCAAAAAAACAGAGAAACAGCACCATTGAAGCCGGACCCGGAAGTGAAGAGGTGTATGCAGTTATGGCTTGAAAATCGTAGCTGCCGGTTTTATTGATCACCCAAAGGAATCCGATCATCAGAAATACAATGGAGAAATGTGCCTGAATCAGGTAATTGATGGCAGCTTTGATCGTGACAGGATTTTCATGCTCAAAAATAATCAGGATAAAGGAGGTAAGCGCCAGTATTTCCCAGGCAATGAGGAAAACAAAACTATTCTGAATGGCACAAATGCTCAGGATAGAGGCATGCTGAAACAGAATGGTGACTGCGTGAAGGGTTAGACTTTGGTGGCGCTCCCTGTAAGCTTTCAGGTAGGAAAACCCATACAAAGCCCCAGCTAAAAATATAAGGTTGATTATCAGTATAAACCAGCCGGATAAAGCATCCATCCTGATGGGAATCGGTCCTGTAGCGTAACTTCCTGTCAGAACGAAGGAAATAGCTTCCCCTGTCAGGCTTTGAATGGCGAAATATCCTGAAATCAATGCATTCAATGACAGCAGGATCAACGTCACAACTCCCTTTCCTTTTACTTTCAGGAAAGGAATTAGCAGCAGCCCTGCAAACGGGATCAATAGAAACATGGTTATCAGACTCATGTTATCAAATTAAAAAAGGATAGAATCAGCATCGCCAGCATAAATGCAATTCCATACCATACATAGGACTGAATCCTTCCGTTCTGGATGAAACTAAAGTAATTGGCAGAAAAAACCATCCTTTTGGTAATTGGATTGATAAGGTGATGTTCAAAAAAATCCTGATAATGTGAAATGTACGATTTTTTTTCAGGAAATATTTCGCTGCGTTCCAGCTCATCGAATTGTTTTTTTTCAATCAGCAGGAAATTAAAAATTTTGCTGAGAGGTTTTGAAAATGATTTGGCAGTATACTGCTGACGGCTGTTTGGCGCGACATAACCACATCCCCAGGTAACGTTCCTGCGTTGGATTCGTTTCTTAAGGACAAGCGAACGAAGAGCCCATGTTGCGATGATGATGCCTGTCAACAAAAGTGAATAAAGACTGATTTGGGTAGTAATTTCGGCAATTCCGGAAAAACGTGATGTATCGGGATGAACCGGATTAATCAGAACCAGTATATTTCCAATAATCCGCATATAAAACTGTGGCAAAAAAGCGACACTCAGCATAACACCAATAATTAGATACTGAGGGACCAACATCAGGGCTGAGACTTCCCGGGGCTGATGGGGCAGAGTTGTTCGTGGCTGACCAAGGAAAATGGAACCAAATGCCTTTGTGAAGGTAAGTACCGATAATCCGCCAATAATACTAAGTCCGGCAATGGAGAGTACGAAAAGTATAATCTGGCTGATATTGTTGGAATGTACTCCTTCAATCAGTCCGGTGTAGATCAGGAATTCAGACACAAAACCGTTGAGAGGTGGTAATCCTCCAATGGCAAGCGTTCCAATAAGGAATAGCACGGCAGTTTTGGGCATGGATTTGATCAGACCACCCAGGTTTTCCATATTTTGGGTGTGTGTTTGCTGGTAGATAGAACCGGCAGAAAAGAATAGCAAAGACTTGGAAAGTGAATGGTTCAGGACATGCAGCAAGGCACCGCCAAAACCAAGATAAAACATCAATGGCGACTGGTTGCCAATCCCCATGAGCCCGACTCCGATTCCAATACCGATAATGCCGATGTTTTCGATGGTGCAATAAGCCAGCATACGTTTGTAATCCCTGTGTACTGCTGCATTAAGAATGCCGTACAATCCGGACAATATGGAGATGGTCAGAACAATCTCTCCCATCAGCAAAAAATCGCTTTTGACAAAAGTGATGACACGAAGTATCCCGTAAATTCCCAGTTTAACAATCACTCCCGACATGACTCCTGAAATATGGGCAGGAGCTGCAGGATGTGCATGAGGCAGCCAACTGTGAAATGGGATAAATCCGGCTTTGATACCAAATCCAATAAAAAACAGCAAAAACAGCCAAATATTGGGATTGTTCAGAAAAAAAACATGAAAAGAGTCGAAGCTGAACGAACCGGTTTGCTGATAAACCCAGATAAAACCGATCGTCAGGAATGTTACGCCGATGTGCATCTGCACAAAATAGTTCAGTCCCGCCAGGTATGTTTTGCGATTCTCATGGTCGAAAAGTACAAGCATAAGTGATGAGAGTGACATGATTTCCCAAATTACCAGAAATGCCAAACCATCCTGAATCATGCAAACAAAGAGCATGGACAAGTGGAAAATATGGAACATGATCTGGTGGAACCCTATTCTTGCTTTTGTAAGAGTGTAGCTTTTCAGGTATCCTGAACCATAGAAAAATCCGGTAAGGACCGTAAAATTGATGATCAGGATAAACCAGGCAGAGAGCCCGTCAATCTTAAGTAAAACATCTCCGACAAAGGAACCGAACCGGATTGTTAATTCGACAGTTTGGGTAACAAGTGCCTGAATTGCAATCCAGCTTGTTGACAAGGATATATATAAAACGGCAACTGTGCTGACCGCAAAGCCATATTTTTTTGGCATGATCAAAATCGTCAGACAGGCAAGTAATGTAAAAAGGATGGTTCCGTTTAACAACCAGGCATTACCTAAAATTTCCACAACTAAAGTTTTGGGTTTGTATTTGCAAAGTAATCATATAATACAAGATAAATCAACGGATATGTCAGTTTATTCGACTGTCACCCCGGATTATGTTAAAAAATGATTATTGAACATATTGTCGCTTTTAATATAGATTTCTTAACCAAAAATGGAAGTGTTTTTCCATGAGAACTGGATTATATCTTGAAAAATGTTGTAGAACATGTTTTTTAGTTTTCCGCATAAAATGCATATAATCTGATATTTAATAAATTTATTGTGATTGTATATTAACATTTAAGTAATGTCGGGAACATATTCTTAACATTTTTTAATAAAAAGATATAATTTAGTCGGAGAATTGAAACAAAACGTTGTTATCGGGCTTTTACTAGAACTAAGATTTACGATTTATCTAAACTATCAAAGAGAGCAGGTCTAAAGCCTGCTCTCTTTATTTCAATAATCCAGTTTGTTGCAGTAAATATCAAATATCTCCCGATTATTTCATCCCAATACAGCTGATGAAAATTATAAACATTGAAAATTGAGATACCTATAGGGTGGTATTGCAGTCCATTTATATTCTCCGCGCCCTAGGAGTGAAATTTTGCCATCAATTGCACGCTTCTAATTATCCCAAAAAATATTGAAAGACAGTTGGTAGAAAGAGAAAAGTTGTCTATTTTTGCGCCACTCAAATTATGAGTAATTATTGTTGAATGTAAATTTTAAAAAGTATGTTGAACCAGTACGAAACCGTTTTCATTACTACTCCCGTTTTGTCTGATACTCAGATGAAGGAAGCGGTAGGAAAGTTCAAGGATCTTATCACATCCCATGGTTGTGAGTTGATTCATGAAGAAAATTGGGGATTAAAAAAATTGGCTTATCCCATTCAAAAGAAATCGACAGGGTTTTATCAACTCCTCGAATTCAAAGCTGATCCTGCCTTCATTGGAAAACTCGAGATTGAGTTTCGCCGTGACGAACGTGTTATCCGTTTCATAACCGTGAAATTGGAGAAATACGCTGCTGAGTATGCCGAAAAGAGAAGAAAAAAAGTTAATGCAAAAACTCAATCAGAAAACTAAGTCATGAGCACAAATTCCAGCGAAATCAGATATCTTACTCCACCTTCGGTTGAAGTAAAAAAGAAGAAATATTGTCGTTTCAAAAAGAACGGTATCAAGTATGTGGATTACAAAGATCCTGAATTCTTGAAAAAATTTCTCAATGAGCAGGGCAAAATTTTGCCACGCCGTATTACCGGTACTTCTTTGAAATACCAGCGTAAAGTATCACAGGCTATCAAGCGTTCTCGTATGATCGCATTGTTGCCTTATGTAACAGATTTGTTAAAATAATTAATAGGAGGTACGAAAATGGAAATTATTCTGCTTCAGGATGTTACAAATCTGGGTAGTAAAGACGATGTGGTAATTGTCAAAAACGGATACGGTCGTAATTACCTGATCCCCCAGAAAATGGCAATCCTGGCCACCACGTCTTCAAAAAAGGTTCTTTCAGAGAATCTAAGACAACGCGCTCACAAAGAGGCTAAGTTGAAAGAAGAAGCATTGAAACAAGCTGAGATCCTGAAATCAATTTCGATTGTAATTGGTGCAAAAACCAGTTCAACAGGCAAGATTTTTGGATCCGTCAACAACATTCAGGTTGCTGAGGCTTTGAAGGAAAAAGGTTTTGAGGTTGATCGCAAACAAATCACCATCAAGGAAGATTCTATCAAGGAAATTGGAAAACATACTGCCAAGGTGAAATTTCACCGCGAAGTAGTCGTAGAACTGGAATTCGAAGTCGTTGCCGAATAGTGCACTGATTCCTTACGTACAGTTTTCAAGAACAATTTTATAACAGATAAAAAAGCTGTCTCCTCATCGGGACAGCTTTTTTTTGGTATTTTTGCTTTAAATCTTAAACATTGAAGAAAATAACCGAACAAAAACTGATACACCTCTTCGAACAAAGGTTTTCCGAAGAGGTTTCTTCACTTGAAATGCTTCCTCCGTCTGGTTCCTATCGGGAATACCTGAGGCTGAAAAGCATCCATTTCAATGCGATAGGTACATGGAATGAAGATGAAAAAGAAAACAATGCCTTCATCAACTTCTCACGTCACCTCCGTGCCAACGGTGTCAACGTACCTGATATTTATGAATACGACCAGCAGTCCCGGATCTATTTGCAGGAAGACCTGGGCGACGAAACGCTCTTTTCCTACCTGACTGAAATAAGAACCCGAAACGGATTTTCCGGCGAAATTATTGATGCTTATCGTAAAGTAATCAAATCATTGCCTGTCATACAAGTCACAGCCGGCAGGGAGGTTGATTTTAGTTATTGCTATCCGCGAAAAGCCTTCGACAGACAGTCGATGATGTGGGATCTCAATTATTTCAAATACTACTTTCTAAAGTTGGCCAAAGTTAGCTTCGATGAGCAGGCTCTTGAGGATGATTATTCTTCGTTTTGTGATTATCTGCTGAAAGCGGAGAGCAATTTTTTCATGATGCGTGATTTTCAAAGCAGAAATATCATGCTTCGTCATGGTGAACCCTGGTTTATCGATTACCAGGGAGGCAGGAGGGGAGCATTGCAATACGATCTGGCATCACTTCTTTACGATGCGAAAGCCGATATTCCGCAACAAGTACGGGAAGAACTGATCGAAGAATACCTCGACCATCTGGTGGAAATCCATCCCGTTGACAGGACAGAATTCAAGCAGTATTTTTACGGATACGTACTGATCAGAATGATGCAGGCAATGGGAGCCTACGGTTTCAGAGGCTTCTATGAGAAAAAAACCCATTTTCTGAAAAGTATCCCATTCGCATTGGAGAATTTGAGCCTGGTTATGAAGAAGATTGATATTCCAATTCAGTTGACTGAGCTCTATTCTGTTCTGAATTCCCTTTCAGAATCTGAAGTACTAAAAAATATCGCCGTTAAAGAGACAGAACTGACAGTTTCAATTACCAGTTTCTCTTACAAAAAAGGTATTCCTGCTGATCCTTCCGGAAATGGCGGTGGTTATGTATTTGACTGCCGTGCATTGCCTAATCCCGGCCGATTGCCGGAATATCAAAAGTCAACAGGGAAGGACAAGGCGGTTATCAACTATCTTGAAGAATATCCTGAAGTGGAAGATTTTCTGAATGCCACATTTCTGTTGGTCGATCAGAGTGTAAGCGGGTACCTGGATCGAAAGTTTTCCCATCTTTCAGTACAGTTCGGTTGCACCGGTGGGCAGCACCGTTCCGTCTATTCTGCAGAAAGAATGGCGGCCCATCTGAAAGATCATTTTCCGGTAAGGGTAGTTTTGCATCACAGGGAACAGGAGTAGCCAATATTGTTTGAAATGCTATTGTATCTGGCAATATATCTACTTGAATGTTTTTGATTCCGTCACAACTCCTCACCTTATGATTCGAAACAATTCATCAATTTTGAGGTATAATTGCTCTAAATAAGACGCCGGATTACCATGGGAAAGAAGAAATGTGAAGATAAGGATTACGAAAAACCAGAGCATCCAAAATTTGAATGTAAAAAATGCGGAAGAGCCTCGAAAAAGGAAGATAAGGTTTGTAAGCCTGTAAAAATGAATAATTAACAAGATAAGATACGATGAAGGCATTCATCCTGGCCGCCGGATTGGGAACCAGACTGGCTCCATTTACGCTTGACCGACCCAAAGCGCTTGTTGAACTGAATGGAATTACCCTGCTGGAAAGAGCGATAAGAAAAGTGAATGAACTGGATGTTTCTGAAATAATTATCAATGTTCATCACTTTGGCGATCAGATTATTGAGTTTTTACAATCCGGGAATAATTTCAATCTTCCCATATTGGTGTCAGACGAGAGAGAACAACTTCTGGATACCGGTGGGGCTATTCTCAAAGCCAAAAATTTATTGGGAACCACCGAACCTTTTCTTTTGTACAATGTAGATGTTCTCAGTGCCATGAATCTGACGGCGCTATCCGCTTTCCATTCGCAAAATAAAGGGCTGGCCACTTTGGCCGTGCGGGAAAGAAAGACCGACAGATACCTCCTCTTCGACAGGGATATGATGCTTTCGGGATGGAAGAATGTAAAAACAGGAGAGGAGAAAATCAGCAGACCTTGTGCAGCGCCTGGAAATTTTGCTTTCAGCGGAATTCAGATCATAGAACCCGGAATCTTTTCATTGATCACAGAAACAGGGAAATTTTCGATCATTGATCTTTACCTGAGACTGGCGAAGAGTGAATCTATCTACGGCTACCCCGATACTTCGGAAATATGGATGGACCTTGGTAAGCCTGACCAACTGGCTGCTGCAGAAAAAATGTTGGTTTAATTTCAGGAATACATTATTGTCGGAACAAAAGCCATCGAAATTACCATTCTATCGGCTTAATACCATGTGAAATCAGATATTCGTTCGTCTTGCTAAAATGCTTGTTTCCGAAGAATCCCCGGTAGGATGAGAGCGGCGAAGGGTGAGGGGAGGTCAGCACCAAATGCCTGCTTCGGTCAATTAATTCACCTTTCTTTTGTGCGAATGAACCCCAAAGCATGAAAACCAGATTTTCCTTTTCTTCTGCCAATATCCGGATCACACGATCTGTAAACTTTTCCCAGCCGTGATTTTGATGGGATCCGGCCCTGCCGGCCTGAACTGTCAATGTTGAGTTCAAAAGCAGAACACCCTGAGATGCCCAACGATCGAGATTACCCGATTCAGGAACCTTTGTGCCAAGATCCTGACTGATTTCCCTGAAAATATTTTGCAACGATGGTGGCAGTCCGACACCATCCGGTACAGAAAAGCACAGACCGTGTGCTTGTCCCAGTCCATGGTAGGGATCTTGCCCTAGAATAATCAATTTGGTCTGGTCAAAAGGGGATTGGTCAAACGCATGAAAGATCAATTTCCCTGGTGGAAAAATTGATTGGCTGGCATACTCGCTTCTGACAAAATCGGTCAGTTCTAGAAAATAGGGTTCATTAAATTCAACTGACAGACGGTTTTTCCAGCTGGCTTCAATTTTTACATCCATTGCAATATTATTCTACAGTTTACGCATAAATATAGTGATTCAGATCAAATTACTTCCGCTCCTCGTTAGTTTTTTCTTATTTTTACTGCTCAGAATCACTATATTTATTTACTACTACTACTTAATTCGCATGGAAATGATCAAAAACATGATTGGTGTAGATCTTGGCGGGACCAATATACGCGCCGGGAAAATTGCCAACGACAAAATTATTAAGCTAACCAAGGCTCCTACTCCCGGGAAAGGAAGTGTTGATGAGGTACTTGAGCAAATATTTATCGTAATCGACAGCTGTTTTGACTCCAATACGACTTCCATCGGGGTAGGGGTTCCTTCAGTTGTGGATGTAGAAAAAGGAATTGTTTATGATGCTGTCAATATTCCATCCTGGAAGGCTGTTCCAATCAAAGATATCCTCGAACAGCGCTACAAAGTGCCTGTATATGTCAACAACGATGCCAATTGTTTCGTAGTGGGGGAAAAATATTTTGGAAAAGCGAAATTGTACAGAAATATTGTTGGAGTGACACTCGGTACCGGTCTGGGTTGCGGTCTGATTTTCAACGGAAAATTGTATGAGGGAACTAATTGCGGTGCAGGAGAATTCGGCATGGTACCTTATCTACAGCACAATGTTGAATATTATTGCAGCGGTCAGTTTTTTACTGACGAGAAAAAGATTTCGGCTGTTGATCATTTCAAATTAGCTCAAAAAGGTGACCCAACGGCCCTTCAAATTTTTGACGAATATGGGTTCCATCTTGGAGTCGTTCTTAAATCCATACTTTATTCCTACGATCCGGAGATCATTATGCTGGGAGGTTCAGTCGCCCAATCATTCGAATATTTCAAGGATGCCATGTTTCATGCCATGCAGGATTTTGCCTATAGCAGTGTATTGGCCAACATCAAAGTTGATGTTTCAGATCTTGAAAATTCAGCCATTTACGGAGCTGCCGCGTTACAAATGATTAAAGAATGATCAGTTAAAACTGGGTTTATATCCATTGCAATTGACTGTACTGTTCATTTCCGAGAATTTCAATTCGCAACAAGTCGATTGTAATGATCTTATTATCAATATATCAATTAAACAAATTCGTATGAAGCGTAATTATTACATTGTATTTCTGGTTTTCATCGTCTTTTTTGTCATCTCTTTTCTGACAAATATCCTGGGTGCCATCTTGCCCGTGGCTAAAGATGATTTTCATGCCAGTAACACAATGGCCGCATTTTTGCCCTTGTTTTTCTTTATCGCCTATGGCGTGATGTCAATACCTGCCGGCTTGATGACAGAGCGTCTCAAAGAAAAAAAGGTAATGATGCTTGCATTTATATCGGCCTTCGCCGGTGCCCTGATCTTTGGATTGGTTCCTAAATTTGGAGTCATGCTGGGTTCGCTCTTTTTCATCGGTGCAGGGATGGCCATTCTTCAGGTCGCAATCAATCCACTTTTGCGCGTTTCAGGAGGAGAAGAGCACTTTGCCTTTAATTCTGTAATGGCCCAGTTATTTTTCGGTGGTGCATCCTTTCTGAGTCCAATGCTTTATACTTACCTCGTTGGCGAACTAAGTCCACAGGGTAATCCCAATGCGATAGTAAAATTTCTCGGCACACTTGTTCCTGCCAATCTTACCTGGATATCCATATACTGGGTGTTTGCAGTCATTGCTTTTGTCATGATTTTTGTGGTGGCTTTCTCTAAATTTCCAAAAGTAGAATTGAACGAAGAGGAAAAAACAGGAGACTGGGCTTCCATCGTTCATTTACTGAAGAACAAGACTGTCATCATGTTCTTCTTTGGAATTTTCGCCTATGTCGGCACAGAACAAGGAGTAGCCAATTGGATCTCCGAATTTCTGAGAACTTATCATGGATTACGTCCTGAAGTAGAAGGTGCCCAGGCAGTTCAGTGGTATTGGGGGCTGATGACCATCGGATGTATTCTTGGATTGGGGTTATTGAAATTAATAGACAGTAAAATTGTGATCCGGGTATTTATTCTGGGCGCCATGATATGCCTGGCTACCGCACTCTTTACCTCTGACCCAAAAATTTCCTTTTATGCCTTCATTTCCATGGGCTTTTGTGCCTCAGTGATGTTTTCTATCATATTTTCATTGGGTATGAACTCGATTACAGAGCACCACGGTTCCTTCTCCGGCATTCTTTGCTCCGGAATTATGGGTGGTGCCGTAACTCCTTTGATCATAGGATTCCTTGCCGACCATTTTGGATTGAGAACAGGGATGCTCTTTAATTATGTCACGCTTTCCTACCTGTTACTCCTCTCTTTTTGGGCTAAACCATTGATTGCCAATCAAACCATCTTTAATAAAATGAAAAGTGAAAAATGAAATAACCTTGTAATCAGAGTTTAGATAATTCCAAAGCCCTGATTCAGGATATTTTGAAATAATGCATACAAAAAATGGGAGTCGAACAACTCCTATTTTTCATTTTTCACTTTTCATTTTTCACTAAAACAGATTATTGATGATTGCCCTTTCTTCGTTAACAGGAAATTGGGTGTCCATGGCAAAATGAGGCCTCCTCTTGATCCATTGGCCTCTTGTAAAGTCAGGGAAATCAACTGAAGAGCCACCTCTGGCTACTGACATCTCAGATAAGGCAGATACAGCGCTCCATGCGGCAGCATCATAGGCATCGATTGGTACAGGTTTCTTTTCACGAACTGCATCATAGAAATCGTTCAGCATGATAAAGTCCATGCCGCCGTGACCGGCTCCTTCTGCCTGTGCACCTTTTGCCCGCCATAACTGGTGGTCGTATTTTTTAAGCCAGCTTTCTGCCGGATCCCATACATGAGGTGCACTCTGGCCTTCCACATAAATTTGCTCAGCAGGATCTTTCCAGTTACCTCCACCTTCACCTCTCCATATTCCATTGGTACCCTGAACACGGAATCCGAGGGAGTAGGGGCGAGGCAGGTTGGTATCGTGGGTTACAATGATGGTCTCGCCATTGGCACATTTGATCATGGTGGTGACGATGTCGCCCAGATTAAACTGCAAATCCCTCAGAACACTGTCTTTCGCAGCATGATCCTTAACGAAATCATGCAATCCACGGGATTTTGTAGCCATGGCAGACAAAGTCAGAAATCGGTTACCACGATTGATGTCCAGATACATTCCAACCGGCCCCAAACCATGCGTTGGATACAAATCACCATTCCGGCGAACAGAATGCAATCCCCTCCATTGAGCTTCTGAATGAGCTTCCTTGCCTATTTTAAGGTCATCCTTCAATAAATCAAACTTAACACCACGTAAGTCATGCTCATAGCCACATCTGCAGTGTAACAGTTCACCAAACAGATTGGTCCGTACCATATTGAGAATGGACATCACATCGCGTCTGTAACAAACATTTTCCATAATCATCAACTGCTTGCCGGTTTGTTCATGAACATTCACCAGATCCCAGCATTCTTCAAGGGTATTCGCCGCAGAAACCTCTACACCTGTATAAGGTGTACCTGCTTTCATGGAAGCTATGGCCATTGGAACGTGCCATTCCCATGGAGTAGCAATGATGACTGCATCCAGCTTTTCATTATTGAGCATGTCTTCATAGGCATGATCGTGGCCCGTATAGATCTTGGGTTCTTTCATGCCGTTTTTAGCGACAATCTGTTTTGCGCTTTCAATTGATTTTGGACTGATATCACAAATCGCGACAATCTCAATCCCTCCCACGGTTATGGAATCATGAACATGCCCCTGGCCACGACCTCCAACACCAATAAATCCAACCCTGACGATACTTTCGTCTCTGGGTATTGCCTTGGAGGTTTTTTCCTTCTTTTGGGCAAAAAGATCATTGCTCATCATAGCCATGCCTGTCATACCAACTCCGGCCATGCTACCTTGTCTGATAAAAGTTCTTCGATTTGTGCTCATAAGTTTGATTTGTGATTGTATAGGAATTAATATGGATAATTTCTGAAAAACAAAATTGGACATTTGCTTTCATAAAAAGAATAAATTTGGTCACTTTTAATTTAAATTTTTAAATATGATGATAAAAGGTTATTTGTGCAGACAAAAACCGGCAATTACGTTCAGAAAATGGGGCAGAAAAGGCTTCTCGATTTTTTCGAGTATGCATCAAATTGTAAGAATAGGTACATTGAGTTTAATCTACCTTGCCTTCGCGGTGCCCGCAAAAGCAGAACATCAATTTCCGGTTGCTTCCAACGACACCATTGAGACGACTGAACAGGTTGATATGGAGGAGGTTGTTGTCACAGCACAGCGTATACCGGTCACTTTCTCCCAGACCGCACGCATCGTTCAAATCATTTCCAGGGAAGAACTAACCGATTCTCCCGTACATGATGTCCAGGACTTGCTTAAATTCGCGTCCAATTTGGATGTCAGGCAGCGCGGAAACAACGGAGTTCAGGCAGATATCTGCATTCGCGGAAGTTCTTTCGATCAGGTACTGATCCTTCTCAACGGGATTCCGCTCAACGATCCGCAAACCGGTCACCACAATCTCAATTTACCGGTCAGTTTTGATGCCATCGATCGCATAGAAATACTGGAAGGTCCCGCCTCCAGACTTTATGGTCCTAATGCCTTCAGCGGAGCAATCAACATCATTACAGGTAAAACAGTCAATCCAAACATAATAGGCAGAATCAGCAGTGGTCAATTCGGATTTTTCGAATCTGCCGTATCCTCTGTCTTCAAAACAGGGCATCTGCTTAGCACAATCTCAGGCGATTATAAAAGATCTGACGGAGCCATTCCCAATACTGATTTTAAAATCGGAAATGTCTTTTACCAGGGAGTCTGGTCTTATCCTACCGGGAAACTTGAATTGCAAGGTGGTTACACGGATCGGGGATTTGGCGCCAATGACTTCTATACACCGGCATATCCCAATCAGTATGAAAGGATTAAAACCACATTTGCCTCAATTAAGGCCTTAGATCAAGGCACCCTGCATTTTTCTCCCTCCTTCTACTGGAGAAGGAATCAGGATCGTTTCGAACTCTTCAGAGACAATACAGGAGCGCCATCCTGGTACAAAATGCACAATTACCATCTGACGGATACTTATGGTACCAGTTTAAGCGGGTGGGGTAACTCCGGATTTGGAAAGTTTGCTTTCGGAACAGATTTCAGAAGTGAGAACATCTGGAGTACAGTACTGGGCAAAACAATGAGTAATCCAATTGAGGTGCCCGGTGAAAATGGAATCCAGTTTAACCACTCCGACAGCAGATCAAATCTGAGCCTTTTTGGCGAGTATTCACATCATTTCGGTCATATCGACGTTTCTGCGGGATTTATGACCAACTGGAACTCTTCCCTGGGCAAAAAATGGCAATTTTATCCGGGACTGGACTTTGGCTGGCAAATTTCATATCCGCTAAAGTTCTATGCGTCAGTTAATAAATCTCTCCGAATTCCAACATTCACAGATCTCTATTACAACAGTGCGACCAATATAGGCAATCCGGACCTTATGCCTGAAGTGGCAACTTCAATTGAGACGGGCCTCAAATACAGCAATGACTGGTTGACTTCGCATGTTTCTGTTTTCGAAAGATGGGGACAAAATATGATAGATTGGGTAAGACAACCCAATGAAACAGTCTGGTATGCAAAAAATATGACCAACTTAACCACCAGGGGGATCGAATTCTCTGCCTCTGTCAATCCGTCAGTGCTTTTCGGGAGCGACCTATTTGTCCGTTCGGTGGATTTTTCCTACGGATATCTTTCTGAAGACAAAGAATCAGGAGTCCTTATCTCAAAATATCTACTTGATTTTCTGAAACATAAAATAGATATTCGCCTTACACACAACATTTTCAGAAATCTCACCGCCAGTTGGCTGATCTCTTACCAGGACCGCAATGGAACCTTTACCTTATGGGAGGGAAATAAATATGGCAGTGAAGTAGAATATACACCGATCTGGCTGATAGATACAAGAATCAACTGGATCAGAAACAAACTGAATTTGTTTGTTGAAGCATCCAATCTTCTGAATAAAACATATTACGACTATGGAAATGTGGAGCAACCGGGTATCTGGGCAAAGGCAGGAATTGTTGTAAAGTTCGGATTATAAGCCATTTGATATTTAACAATCTTTAAGTTCCGTTGAATCGGCTTAACTAAAACCCTTCGCATCTTTGCCTTATAAGAGTAAAGGTTTTTTTCATAGTTTTTGATTGAAATGAGCCGTCCCGATCTCCCCTGTCGAGACGGCTTTTTCTTGGAGTATTTTGAGGTAAGAACAGACAAAAAAAATGGGATTCCAATTACTGACAGATCAGTTAAATTGAAATCCCATTTTACTTAAAGTGATAATTGATTTAATATCTATAATTTGCTATCAATCAATTTAGTTAGTTCTATAAAATGTCCTTCTTCATAACCTTCAGACATGAAGATGATTTTCCCTTCTTCATCGAGCAGAAAGCTTCTGGGGATGCCTTGACTGGCAAACAAATCAAAAATGGCTCTTTTGGGATCCGGATAGAAGGAGAAAGTAAACCCATTGTCCTTTTTGAACTTTTCTACTTCACTCCAGGAATGCTCGCGTCCAAATGTCAGCATGGCAAATTTGGGACTTGCCTGGTGTTTCAGCCAAATCTCTGACTGAACTTTTGGCAGTTCGATTTTGCAGGGTCCACACCAGGTTGCAAAAAAATTGATCAGCACAATTTTTCCTTTCAAATCGCTGATTTTAGCTGTTTTTCCCTTCTCCGGTTCATATTTAAAATTGGGCACCAATTGTCCGGTTATAACAAGTGTTTTCAGCACCGGATTTGTTGTTTGCGCCAGAACCGAAGCTCCGAACAGGAGGCTTCCTAGGCAATACATGGCTATTCGCTTCCTCATTTTATCTAATATTGATGGTTAATCTTCTATACCAAATCTGATATTCTATTCGTTAAAGCCTGTCATTCATGAATTTACTCACATTTTTAAAGATTCTTCCCTGAACATCTTCAATTTCAGCTTTGACAAATTGGTCTCCTGTGATATGTTCAAAAAGTTCAATGTAGCGGTTTGAAATTTGATCTACAAAATCATCGCTCATGAATGGTACTGTTTGTTCTTCCTTACCCTGAAATCCATTTTCGATCAGCCATTGCCGCACAAACTCCTTGGATAATTGCTTCTGACTTTCTCCCTTGGCCAATCTTTCCTCATAACCGCCTGCATAGAAATATCGGGACGAATCGGGAGTGTGTATCTCATCAATGAGGTAAATAACGCCGTCTTTTGTCCCAAATTCATACTTGGTATCTACGAGAATCAGACCTTTTTGTGCAGCGATTTCAGTTCCTCTCTGAAAAATGGCACGGGTGTATTCCTCCAGTTTTACATATTCATCAGCCTGAACCAATCCGGAATTTATGATTTCTTCTCTGGAAATGTCCTCATCATGTCCTTCCATGGCCTTGGTAGTAGGGGTTAGGATGGGTGTTGGGAATTTCTGGTTCTCTTTCATTCCTTCCGGCATCGGAACACCGCATAACATGCGTTTTCCCTCACTGTATTCCCGCCACGCGTGACCTGTCAGATATCCCCTGATGACCATTTCAACCTTGTATGGTTCACACATATGTCCAACAGTAACCATTGGATCGGGTGTGGCAATTTTCCAGTTAGGAACGATGTCTGCCGTTGCATCCAGAAATTTAGTGGCAATCTGGTTCAAAACCTGACCTTTAAACGGAATTCCTTTAGGTAAAACAACATCAAAAGCGGAAATTCTGTCAGAAACAATCATGATCAGGTATTCATCCTTGATATTGTAAACATCGCGGACTTTCCCCTTGTATACGCTTTTTAATCCAGGAAAGGTGAAATCAGTAGCGACAATGGCTTTACTCATATGAATCTAATTTAATGATTGATTTTTAATTGATATCTTCTTCTCTTTTTTCTTCGTACTTTTCATAGGCAATCACAATATCCTTGACCAATTTATGTCGGATGATGTCGGTATGGTCAAAATAGATAGTCGCAATTCCTTCAATACCTTTCAGAATTTTCAATGCGAAAATCAGACCCGACTGCTGTCTGCGTGGCAGATCAATCTGCGTAACATCACCCGTAATCACATATTTGGTGTTGAGTCCCATCCTGGTAAGAAACATTTTCAGTTGTGGAACAGTCGTGTTCTGCGCTTCATCGAGAATGACGAATGCATTGCTTAATGTCCTTCCACGCATGAAAGCCAGGGGTGCGATCTGAATGATTCCATCTTTCAGATACTCTTCCAGCTTCTTCGCAGGGATCATATCGAGCAGGGCATCGTAAAGTGGCTGCAGATATGGATCGATTTTCTCTTTGAGGTCGCCGGGCAGAAAACCAAGGTTTTCGCCTGCTTCAACTGCAGGTCTGCTCAAAATAATCTTCTTTATTTCCCTGTTCTTAAGCAATTTAACTGCAAGTGCGATGGCAGTATAAGTCTTGCCTGTCCCGGCTGGCCCAATGGCGAACATCAAATCATAGCTTGAACAACTATCCACCAGCTTTCGTTGGTTGAGTGTTCTGGCCCTCACCGGTTTTCCGGCATTTCCAAAAAGCAGCACATCCGTGTTGTTTAACAGATTCTGATCTGAAACCTCCGGATCATTCATCATGATCTGATGAATAGTCTCATCAGAAAGGATATTAAATCGGTAAAAATGCTCAATTAAGAGTTGAAATTTTTGAGAAAAAAGGGTAACCTGAGCCTCTCCACCCTTCACTTTTAAAGTATTTCCCCTTGCTACGACCAATAAATCCGGACAATATTTTTTAATCAGATCCAGTTTGGAATTCCTGATTCCGTAAAAATCAGCAGGTTCAATGCCTTCGAGTTGAAATGCGTTTTCGATCATAGGTTGCAATTACCGGGAGAGAATTTTCTGCAAATTAAATATTTTTTTAATACCGTTTCCCGTTAGCCCAAATGGAAAATAAAAACGCTAAAAGCGTATCTTCGCAAATATCAATAATGGCAGGATGAACAGAGAAGAAAAAATGGAGGCATTTGGAAAATTGCTTACCGTCATGGATGAACTTAGGGAAAAATGCCCATGGGATCGGGAACAGACCAACGAGACATTACGCAAACTGAGTATCGAAGAAGTATATGAACTGGGAGACGCAATTCTGGAGGATAATCCCACAGAGATCAAAAAGGAACTTGGCGATATTTTATTGCACATTGTCTTTTTTGCGAAAATAGGGGAGGAAAAGGGACAATTCGATGTAGGTGACGTAATTAACAATCTGATTGAAAAATTGATATACCGCCATCCTCATGTTTTTGGTACCACCGAAGTAACTGGTTCAGAACAGGTTTTACAAAACTGGGAAGCGCTCAAACTGAAAGAGAAGGGTAGGAGCAAACGGGTTCTTGAAGGCGTTCCAAAGGCACTGCCTGCCCTGATCAAGGCGAACCGGATCCAGGAGAAGGTGAGGGGAGTTGGTTTTGACTGGGAATACAATGAACAGGTTTGGGATAAAGTGAGAGAAGAACTGGCAGAATTGGAGGACGAAGTCAAAGCCGGTCGAACCAAAGAGATGGAACAAGAACTTGGTGATCTTATTTTCTCAATGGTCAACGCAGCAAGGCTTTACGGAATAGATCCTGAAAGTGCGCTCGAAAGAACCAATCAAAAATTTATACGTCGATTCAATTACCTTGAGGAGCAAACCTTATTAAAAGGAAAATCTCTTCATGGTATGACCCTTGAAGAGATGGATGTTTATTGGAATGAAGCCAAATTGCTGGAAAAAAAGTAGTGATTTACTCTACGGTTTCTGTTGGCAGCTCAGGCGTCTCGTTCTTTTCAGACGAATCTGCAGGCTGTGCAAATAGAATTTTAGCTACAATTTTATCTTTCGTTTCATTCAAATTGATCGAGATAATATCTCCTTCCTTGATTTCACTGCCAATAATCACTTCGGCAATCTCATCCTCCAGGTATTTCTGGATGGCACGTTTCAATGGTCTCGCACCAAATTGAGGATCAAACCCTTTGTCCGCGATGAAATCTTTGGCTTCTGTCGAAATCTCAAGTTTGTATTTAAGGGCCTCTACTCTTTGGTAGAATCCTTTCAGTTCAATATCAATAATCTGGTTGATATGGCTCTTCTCCAGTGCATTAAACATCACA
Source organism: Prolixibacteraceae bacterium (assembly GCA_037129695.1). Taxonomy (GTDB): domain Bacteria; phylum Bacteroidota; class Bacteroidia; order Bacteroidales; family Prolixibacteraceae; genus CAINVV01. Next base: position 25,309 of record JBAXUL010000005.1, on the reverse strand, counting down.
ACATCATCCACCCTGTTTAAAAACTCAGGTGCAAAAGCACGTTTCAATGCCTTTTGAATGACGAATTTGTTGTGTTCATTTTCCTCTTCGGCAGATGATCTTGTATTGAAACCGACTCCCTGACCAAAATCCTTCAATTGCCGGGTTCCGATATTGGATGTCATAATCAGGATGGTATTACGAAAGTCAATTTTCCGGCCAAGACTATCTGTAAGACGACCTTCGTCCATCACCTGAAGCAGGATATTGAATACATCCGGATGGGCTTTTTCTATTTCGTCCAGCAAAATGACAGCATAAGGCTTTCTTCTGACTTTTTCAGTCAACTGACCGCCTTCTTCATATCCTACATATCCCGGAGGAGCTCCGACTAGCCTGGATACAGAGAATTTCTCCATGTATTCGCTCATGTCTACGCGGATCAACGCATCTGTCGTATCAAACAGATATTGAGCCAAAACCTTTGCCAACTGAGTTTTACCAACTCCTGTAGGCCCCAGGAAAATAAATGAGCCAATTGGCTTGTTGGGGTCCTTCAATCCGGCTCTGTTTCGCTGTATTGCCTTGGTTATCTTTTCAACTGCTTCGTCCTGTCCGATGATATTCTTCTTCATATCTCCATACATCACCTGAAGCCGTTTCCCTTCTGCCTGAGCTATTTTCTGAACAGGGATACCTGACATCATGGCAACAATATCTGCCACTTGCGGTTCATCAACGATTTCTCGATGACTTTCCAGCTCTTTTTCCCAGATTTCCTTTTCCTTTTCTACCAAATTCAACAGATTTTTTTCATTGTCGCGGTAGCTGGCTGCCAGTTCAAAATTCTGGCCTTTAACTGCAAGAATTTTTGCTGCACGGACCTCTTCAATTTTTTCCTCAAGCTGGATGATACGATCGGGAACGGAAATATTGGATATATGCACCCTTGAACCGGATTCGTCCAGGGCATCAATGGCCTTATCAGGAAGATGCCTGTCGGAGATGTACCTTGCCGTCAACCTGACGCAGGCTTCAATGGCTTCCTTGGTATAGGTTACATTGTGGTGATCCTCATACCTTTCCTTGATGTTGTGAAGGATTTCAATGGTCTCTTCAATGGAAGTAGGTTCAACCAATACCTTCTGAAAGCGCCTTTCCAAAGCACCGTCTTTTTCGATGTGTTGCCTGTATTCATCCAGGGTGGTTGCACCTATACATTGAATGTCACCTCTGGCCAGGGCAGGCTTGAGCATATTGGCAGCATCCAGCGAACCGGTTGCACCTCCTGCACCCACGATGGTATGAATTTCATCAATAAAAAGAATGATGTTGTCAACTTTGGCCAATTCATTGAGGATGGCTTTCATCCGCTCCTCAAACTGACCGCGGTATTTCGTTCCTGCAACAATGGATGCCAGGTCAAGACTGATCACTCGTTTGTCAAATAATATACGTGAAACCTTGCGCTGAGATATTCTCAGTGCAAGACCTTCCACAATGGCAGATTTTCCAACACCAGGTTCACCAATCAATACCGGATTATTTTTCTTTCTCCGGCTAAGAATCTGGGCAATTCTTTGTATTTCGTTTTCCCTCCCAACGATAGGGTCGAGACTCCCTTCCATGGCAGCCTTTGTAATATCTACACCAAAATTATCCAATACGGGAGTATCCGTTTTGGGATTGGCATTCCCTTTCTGACTCTGTGAGGAACTGCTTCCGCTGCTCCTTCCGAACATATCATCCTGATCGTCACCTTCTTCAGGGAAATCAGATTTGTTTTCAACCCTGGATAGTTCGACAATTTTATTTTTGACTTCGTCGTAGTTCAAATCATTCTTTTTAAAAAGTTCTAAAACCAGACCTTCTTTCTCCTTTAAAATTGCGAGTAATAAATGGCCTGTATTAACTGTATCTTCATTGAGGGATCTGGCTTCAAGAAATACGATTTTGAGTGTCCGTTCCGTATTTTTCAAAAGGGGAATCGAAGCGTCAACTGCTAAAGGAGAACCTTTTCGCAGATGAAGTTCAAGTTCATTTTTCAGATTCGAGAAATCAAGTCCCAACTGCTTCATCGAATCAATTGCTATTCCCTCGCCATCCCTCAGAATTCCCAGGAATAGATGTTCCGTACTTATATGATCGTTGCCCAAACGGATTGCCTCTTCCCGACTGTAGGTCAGAACGTCTTTGATCCTGGGCGAAAATTTTGAGTCCATATCGTTCTTTTTAATACTTTTTATCAAAAATCGTACCAACAAAATAACAAATAAAAATAATCATAATATTCATCTCCTTTACTTTACGCACAATGATAATCTCACAGACGTAAAATTTAAATATAAGAGAATGAGTTGATTATAATCCCTGGTTACAATAAAAAAAATATTTTTTTTATTGTAACCAGGGATTGCCAAAATGTCACTGCCATCAGACTAGTATTTTACGAAGAAAATAACAAAGATTTAATCTCGATCATATTCCCTGATTAACATTAAAATGCTTATTTTTGTGTTGCTTTTTTGACAAAAAATAATAAAAATAAGATATATATGTCTGATTCAGAAAGAATTATTCCGATTAATATAGAAGAGCAAATGAAAACTGCCTACATTGACTATTCAATGTCGGTGATCGTATCAAGAGCTCTGCCTGATGTGCGTGACGGGTTGAAACCTGTGCACCGGAGGGTGTTGTTCGGAATGAGCGAGTTAGGTAATTTTTCAAACAGACCTTATAAAAAATCAGCCAGAATTGTGGGTGAGGTTTTGGGGAAATATCATCCACACGGAGATTCTTCAGTTTATTATGCCATGGTCCGCATGGCACAACTTTGGTCTTTACGATATCCACTGATTGACGGACAGGGAAACTTTGGTTCTGTTGACGGCGATAGTCCGGCTGCCATGCGTTACACTGAAGCCAGACTGAAAAAAATTGCCGAAGAGGCATTGGCTGATTTAGAGAAAAATACAGTTGATTTTCAGCCGAATTTTGACGAATCATTGTCTGAACCTACCGTTCTTCCTACCAAATTTCCAAATTTGCTGATTAACGGAACATCCGGTATTGCTGTGGGGATGGCAACTAATATGCCACCCCATAATTTATCAGACACCATCGAAGCCATCATCTCTTACATTGAAGACCCTGAGATCTCAATGAACGCGCTGATTGATAAAATAAAAGCTCCTGACTTTCCAACAGGGGGCATCATCTATGGCTATGCCGGTGTCAGGGAGGCTTTCGAAACAGGCAGGGGTAGGATCGTTGTTCGCGGACGTGCTGAAATTGAGACAACCGAACACGGGCGCGAGAAATTGATCATCACTGAGATCCCTTACATGGTCAACAAAGCAGAGATGATTATCAAAATTGCCGAGATGGTCAATGACAAGAAGATTGACGGTATCAGCAACATCAACGACGAATCTGACCGTACTGGGATGAGGATCGTCATAGATATCAAACGCGATGAGATGGCCAGTGTGGTCTTAAATAAACTGTATAAATACACTGCCCTTCAAACAGCTTTTAATGTAAACAATATTGCATTGGTTAAGGGCAGACCACAAATGCTTAACCTGAAGAATCTGATCCATTATTTTGTTGAACACCGGCATGAAGTCGTTATCAGGCGTACACAATATGATTTGGACCAAGCAGAAAAGAAAGCGCACATTCTCAGGGGATTAATTATTGCCATTGACAATCTAGATGCTGTAATCAACATTATCAGGGCTGCCAAAACACCTGATGAAGCAAGAGAAAACCTTTGTTCCAATTTTGAATTGGATGATGTCCAGGCCAGAGCAATTCTGGACCTTCGTTTGCAAAAACTGACAGGATTGGAAAGGGATAAAATCCATGATGATTATACGGAGTTGTGCAAAATGATCGAGCATTACAAGGAGATATTGGCTCAGGAACCTTTAAGAATGCAGATTATCAAAGACGAACTTCAGGAAATAAAATCTTTGTACGGAGACGGCAGAAGGACAGAAATTGTTTATGCATCTGAAGAATTCAATCCGGAAGATTTTTATGCCGACGAAGACATGGTGATTACGATATCCCACATGGGTTATATTAAACGTACTCCATTGACTGAATTCAGAACACAATCACGAGGTGGCATAGGCTCAAAAGGTTCAAGTACCAGAGATGAAGATTTCCTTGAACACATGTTTATTGCGACCATGCACAATACACTCCTTTTATTTACTGAAAAGGGAAAATGCTTTTGGTTGAAAGTCTACGAAATTCCTGAAGGAACCAAGATTTCGAAGGGGAGGGCTATCCAGAACCTGATCAGTATCGAACCGGAGGATCAGGTTAGAGCCTATATCAATGTGAAATCTCTGAAGGATGAAGAATACATCAACAACAATTTCATTATCCTTTGTACCAAAAAGGGTACCATCAAGAAAACTTCTCTGGAAGCCTATTCCAGGCCAAGGCAAAACGGGGTTAACGCAATCACCATCAGGGAGAACGACCAATTACTTGAAGCAAAATTAACCAATGGTGAGAATGAGATGATGCTCGCTGTTAAGTCAGGTAAGGCTATTCGCTTCCATGAAAAGCATGCGAGAGCCATTGGCCGTACTGCATCAGGAGTAAGAGGCATCACATTGGGAAGTGAAAACGATGAATTGGTTGGCATGGTATGTGTTGCCAATGAAGAAGACAATATTTTGGTTGTATCTGAACATGGATATGGTAAACGATCCAAAATTGAGGATTACAGGGTTACCAACCGGGGTGGGAAAGGAGTAAAAACAATCAATGTTACAGAAAAAACCGGAGCTCTGGTATCCATCAAAAATGTAACCGACGGCGATGATCTGATGATTATAACTGAGGCAGGAGTAATTATCAGACTCTCGGTAGGAGCGATCAGAATGACCGGAAGGGCTGCCCAGGGAGTCAAGCTGATCAACCTCAGGGAAGACGACAGCATTGCATCGGTTGCCAGAGTTGAAATAGCTGAAATTGAAGATGTTATCGATGAAAATATAACAGATTCAGAATCAATTGATACAGATGAAAATACAATAGAAGGAGATCTCAATTAATTAATAATTTAAATCAAAAATTGTTCGTAATGAAAAAAATTCTTTTAGTAGTGATCCTGCTCTCAGTAAATGGATTTTTGTTTGCTCAAAAATCAAAAGTAAGCAGTGCTACGTCATACAAAGAGAGTGGTAAATTAGACAAAGCATGGGAAGCAATTCAGGAAGCTATCAATCCGGCGAACCCAAAATCAGAAAAAACCATTGGATGGACAGACACCTGGGAGGCCAGAGGCGAAATTTGTGAGGCAATTTACAAGTCGAAGGATGAAAATTTCAAGAAATTGGTAGAAAATCCACTTGAGGAGGCTTATAAATCCTTTTTGAAAGCTGTTGAGTTAGATCCTAAAGGTGGTTCTCCCGGATTGAAAATCAAATTGTTGAGTAGTTTTATACCTACACTTTCCAATGCAGCGATTGAGGCATTTCAGGCCCAGAAGTTTGAGCAATCCAGCGATTATTTCGAAAAAGTACTGAATATTGAAGCAACACCGCTTTTCAAAGCCGACAATACGCTTGATACCGCAATCATGTACAATACCGGACTTGCTTCCATGAATGCGAAGCAATACGATAAAGCGATCAAATATTTTAAATTGACTGCAGAACACGGTTATAATCCGGGATCATCTTATTCTCAGATTATCAGTGCATACCAGTTGAAAGGAGATACGCTGACATCTGTGAACATCATGAAAGAGGCTTTCAATAAATATCCTGAAGATCAAAGCATTCTTGTGCAATTAATCAACTATTACATCACTACCGGTAAAACCCAGGATGCCATCGTATATCTGGACAAAGCCATTGCAAAAGAAAAGGACAATCCATCATTCTACCTGGCAAAAGGAATTGCACTTGACAAAATGGGTAAACAGGATGATGCAATTAAAGAATATGAAGCTGCCATCAAAGTCAAAGCTGATTACGCTGACGCATATTATAACATTGGTGTTATTTTTTTCAACCGCGGTGTAAAGCAATTTGATGTTGCAAACGCTGTTCCAACCAACGAACAAGCCAAATTTGAAGCAGAAAAGAAAAAATCTGATGATGAGTTTTCAAAAGCCGTTCCATACCTGGAAAAAGCAGTTGAATACAATCCTAAAGATACCTACATCAAAGATCAATTAAAGAATTTGTACTATCGTTTGAAGATGATGGACAAATTTGAAAAGATGAAATAACGTACATCTGAGAAGGAGTCAAACTTTGGCTCCTTTTTCTTCCTTTACACTATTTATCATAATATTAATTATAGGACAAAATGTAAAGTAATTAAAATGTGTCAATAGCACATGTAAATGCCTGAAATAGAAGAATTACAACCTATGTAAATCATCTATTTCAGGCATTTAAATTAGAACAAGTTCTAAAGCTATAATGACCGGAATGTGTAATCTGAATAATCTGTTACGATTGGTTCATACTGCTGGTGAAACAAAGGTGACGAAATAATAAAATCTGCAGTTGATCTGTTGGATGCCGTCGGAATATTATACATCACAGCGATTCTGAGCAATGCTTTCACATCTACATCATGAGGTTGCGGCTGCATCGGATCCCAGAAGAAAAACAGAAGATCAACATTCCCTTCACATATCATAGCACCCAATTGCTGATCTCCACCAAGTGGACCGGATTTTAATCTAGTAATTTCCGGTGGCACAGCATCGTTTTCCTTGCACTTAGCCCTGATGGTTTCATCCACGAGCCTACCTGTGGTCCCAGTGCAGATCATGCTGTGCTGGGCCAGTTCTTTCCAGTTATAGCTAACCCATTCCACCATGTCTTGTTTTCTGTTGTCATGGGCCACAATTGCTATTTTCTTCTTTGATTTCATTTTAAATTTCATTGAGATATGTATTTTTCAAAGTATAACCTGATTACTTTGATGGGTAAAATTCTGTTCATTTCATGATGTAATGGTAGGTACAGGCTATTCTATTGCTCTATCATTCAATTGATTAGAAGTAGTCTATAAAATAACTCTTCACCAACTGCATGTAATTCCTTTTGTATTGAAAATAGTCCTTACTGATCGTTATGTTGTCATATTTTTCAAGTTCATTGGTTTTGATGATTGATTCCACCAACGGAGGATAATCTTTGGTTTCATGGTAACTTTTCATCAATTTGACCAATGCAAAGGAGGAACCCCTCTCCCATCTTTTTTTTCTAAACTTTTCATAGGAACCCAGCTTTGACAGAAAATAATAGTAATGCTCAACAGACTGATTGACATTACTATAGCTTCTAACGTATACTTCTGTCTGTGTCTCTGGATTGGTGAATTTTCTGCGTGGTTCATCACTGGAAAATGACATGATGCCAAATGGATTATTGGCTTTTGAAAATACTTTTGAAGTTCCCCATCCTGATTCAAGAATTGCCTGGGCCAGTACCAGACTGGCAGGGTGTGGATAAACCCTGATTTTCAAATCTTTGATGGATGTTGCATCATATTGTTCCATCATATTTTTGTAAAACAGTACATCATCGGTTCTGAGCTTTCTCTTGTTAATCATCCGGTTCTCGATAAACTCGATATGATTCAATGCATCCAGTAGCCGATCTCTTTCAATGGCAATTGCAGGAAGGAGTAAATTGATGAAAACTGCTTTTCTGATCTCTTCGGGGATGGTGTCGAAATTCAGTGTACCGCTGTATTTGACGGGAATCAGGATGTTGGGATCCTGTATCAGAATTGATTTATTGTTTAAAACATGAATCTCTTCAAACTTAATCTGATATTCAGGATAAATGTAATTGTAAGAAGAAACTTCGTTGATCACCACGTAGATAATCCCTACCATTAGTATCAACAGAGTAATTTTGAGTAACTTAAGCATGAAAAAATATCAATTTTCTGTTCGCTTTGTTCCCCAAAGATATAAAATAATATGGTTTTGCTCAGTTAAATTCGATCTCTAATTGTTTGGTCCAATTCGAAACTCTGGCCTCAGTAAGTTTAGATTGATTTTCCTGATCAAGCAACAACCCTGACAGTTGATCCCCCCTTAAGGCTTTGGATGCCTCAAAATCGTATCCGTCGCGTGAGGTAAAGCCAACTATGGTCGCACCTCTTACTGCGAAGAAATCGCCTAATATCCCCACTGCATCGCAAAAGTTCTCGGGATAGTTTTTCTGATCACCCAAACCAAAAAGAGCCACCTTTTTACCTGAGAAATCAATTGTTTCAAGTCCGGGCAATATTTCGTCCCAGTAATTTGGGAGTTCACCATCGAACCAGGTAGGAACACTCAGTACAAAATTGTCAAACGAAGAAAATTCATGTATTGTACAACTCTCTACGTTTATTTTCTCTACCGTGAATGAAGTCAGATGATCTGATATTTTTAATGCGATTTTAGCTGATTTTACAGAGTTAAAACTGTAAACAACGGCAATTTTTTTCATGCGTATATTATTTGTTTTTTTAAAGGCTGCATGGAATCGAACATCGTCGAAGCCAATACCTTTTTATTCTATTTTGATGATGTGAAACTATTCTCCTGGGTATTAAAATTAATCTGGTTCCTGATATCAATTGCCGGTATATCATGCAACCAATGTATTGTGTGTTAAATCAGTTGCCAAACTATTCAGGGCACATATCCATACTACTAGTATTTTAACAACAGCAAAGCTGCTTCGTAAATTTTAGAGATATCAGGTAATATAGCTGCTTCCAGGATCCTGTTAAATCCGACAGGTGTAAATGCAGATCCTACCCTACGAATGGGTGCGTCCAGAAACTCGAAGGCTTCTTCGCTGATAATTGAAGCCAATTCACCTCCGAAACCTCCAAATACTTTGTCTTCGTGAACGATCAATACTTTTCCTGTCTTCTTTACTGAACTGAGAATACTCTCCTTGTCCAGCGGTATCAAAGACCGGATATCAATTACTTCAACATCAAATCCTTCATTCATCAGTTTTTCAGCGGCCTGTAGTGACAAATGGGTGGTATTTCCATAGGTAATGATTGTCATGTCAGAACCATTGCGACGAACTCTTGCTTTTCCGAACGGAACTTCAAAGTCATCAGGAACAATAGCAGAAGCAACTGGAGAATTGTAGAGTGATTTAGGTTCAAGGAACAGGGTCGGACCTTCAGAACGCAAGGAAGTACGAAGCAAACCCGCTGCATCATCTGCAAAAGAAGGATAAACAATGCGGATACCCGGAAAACAGGCCAGAGAACCTTCAATAGTCTGAGAATGATATAGTCCGCCTCCGATATATCCACCGGATGCCAGGCGAATGGTAACGTTTGGAGCAAATTGACCGTTCGTTCGCCAATATTCATGTGTCATTTCTACAAACTGTTCCATGGCAGGCCAGAAATAATCGGCAAATTCAGCACCCTCTACCACAATCCTGATTTTTTTATTGTAACGCGACATGCCATTCGCAGTTCCCGTAATAAAATCCTCGGCGATCGGACCATTGAATACACGCTGTTTGCCAAATTCTTTCTGTAATCCTTTGGAAACATTGAAAATACCACCCTTTTCCTTATTGGCGATATCTTGTCCCCAGATGAAAGTGTCAGGATTAAGCGTAAATTCCGATTTTAAAGTCTCATTGATCGCTTCAATTAATTTTTTCTTGGTTCCCTTTTCTTCAGTACCCTGAATTCCTTCAGGATATTTTACTGATTTATAATCATTTGCGTAAACAAAATCTTCTATGCTCTTGGGATCCGGATCCGGAGAATTCAAAGCATGCTGATGTGCTGATTTAACCTCTTCTTTCGCTTTTTCATCTATTGCAACGAGTTCCTCCAGCGTAAAGCGCTCATATCTCAATAATAATCTCTTAAATTTTGTCAATGGATCGTACTCACGCACATAATTCAATTCTACCTCGTTGCGATACAAATCATGCCGGTCTGAATTAGAGTGAGAATGAATACGAATACAGTTAGCCTGCACAATGCAAGGTTTTTGATTCTCAATAACCCAATTTTTGGCTTCCACCATGGCATTCATGGAATCAAAGACATCTTTTCCATTGCAATGAATAACCCTTAAGTTCTTGAATCCCAAGAAATTGTTCGCCACTTTTCGATTGGCAGTCTGATCCTTTTTAGGAACAGAAATACCATATCCGTTGTCCTGAAACACGAAGATGACAGGCAATTCCTCTGTCGAAGCCCCATTGATGGCCTCGTATACATATCCTTCGCTGACAGAAGACTCTCCCTGAGAACTGATTGCAACCCCGTCGCTCTTGTAATATTTGATTGCACGACCAACACCTGCAGCATGCAGTGTATGGTTTCCCGTACTTGAAGATACATTGTGAATATTCCAGGCAGGTTTTCCGAAATGGTTCGACATGTGGCGCCCACCTGAATTAACGTCTGTTGCCTTTGAAATGCCATTCAAAATAATCTCACTCGCTGTAAGGCCTGCAGACAAATTAGTGAGCAAATCCCTGTAATATGGAAATAAATGATCCTTTTCCTTATTGAATATCTGTCCGATGGCCAACTGAATACCATCATGACCGGCATACGGCGCATGATAAGACCATCCAATTGCCTGTTTAAGGTAATTAGGTGCCTTTTCATCCAACATACGGCCAAGTACCATCAGATGGTACCAATCCTGCAAGGTGGATTTTTCAGTGGTTAAAATCGAGAATTTATTAGGAACTATAAGGTCATACAAATTATTCATATAAAGATAAATAGCTAATTACAATTAAATCGTTCGTTTTGAATCGAAGCTTTCAATAAGGTCTGCAACGCGACGCAAAAACTTGCCTCCAAGCATACCGTCTACCACCCTGTGGTCGTAGGAAAGCGAAAGGAAGACTTTGTGTCTGACGACAATGGCATCGCCCGTGACGGTTTCGATTACGGCAGGTTTCTTTTCAATGGTTCCAATGGCCAAAATGGCGACCTGGGGCTGATTAATAATTGGGGTTCCCATTGAATTGCCGAACGAACCAAAATTAGTAATGGTAAACGTACCACCCTGCAATTGATCTGCAGTGAGTTTCTCGGCCCTGCCCGCTTCTGCAAACTGATTGATTTCCTTGGTAAGTCCGAGTAAATTTTTAGAATCTGCTTCCCTGATTACGGGAACCATCAAATTGCCGCTGTTGGTCGCTACCGCGATGCCCACATTGATTTTTTTTCTGAGAATGATCTGATCTCCGTCAACAGAACTGTTGATCATCCTGTATTCTGTTAGTGCTTTCGCAACTGCTTCAGTAAAAAAGGGTAAAAATGTAAGTTTTTCACCGTACTTGGCCTGAAATTCATCCTTGTTCCGGTTTCTCCATATTACCATGTCAGTGGCATCCGCTTCAACAAATGAGGTAACATGCGGTGCGGTCTGTTTGGACATTACCATATGGGCTGCAATCAGCTTCCTGACGCGATCCATTTCAATGATTGTATCCTCTGCTCCAATCGATATGGATACTTTAGGCTTCTGGACGATATCCGAAAGAGCGCTTCCAGTGGAGGATGAAGAGGGAAATTGCTGCGAAGAGGCCTTAGGCGAAGCTGATCGGCGGTCTTCGATATACTGAATGAGATCAGATTTCTGAATTCTCCCTCCTAAACCGCTTCCTTCAATGTTTTCAAGTTCATCCAGGGTAATACCTTCCTTTTTCGCAATGCTTTTGACCAGAGGTGAAAGAAACCGGTCAGAAGCCATCTTTTCTTTGACTATTTTGGGTACTTCTGCAGTTGATTTTGCATCAAGAGTTTCTGAAACGACTACTTCATTGTTATCTGACACCGGAAGTACGATATCTTTTCCTTCAAGGTCAATGATCATGGCCACTTTTCCGACTGCAAGAAGCTCATCTGGTTTACATAAAATGGCTCTAATGGTGCCGGCAACCGGAGATGGAATTTCTGAATCAACCTTATCTGTAGCTACTTCAAACAGAAGATCATCTTCCGATACCTTGTCCCCAACCTTTACAAATATTTTGGTGATGGTAGCTTCCTGAATACTTTCACCCAATTTGGGAATTAAAACCTCAAATTCCGACATAAAAACTGTATTAAATACGACTAAATACAGAGCAATTCCTTTTCGCTCTCGGGTTGATATACGCAATAAACGAAATAAGGTAACAATACCCAAATACAAACTGGGAATTTCGTGCTCAATCTACCTGGGAAAGAAATCAAAAAGATTATAATCCGGCCATTTATTGATTTTCCGGAGCGTACCTGACATCACCCTGTCCATTTCAATGGCCAGATGGGGACCTTTGTAATTACTGGTATTTGTTATCATAACCCATGAAATTCCGCTTGGATCTCTTTTCATCAGAGCCGAAGACCCGGGAAGAGTTCCGGTCCTCCACCATTCGCCATTTTCATTGGTGCTTCTCCATCCCAGTGGATCAAGTCCATGCTCGTCAACATGAGTCATTTCAACAATACTTTGTCTGGAAAGAATATCTTTTACCCGATCGTCACCATCAATAACTACCAGGAGTTTCATCAGATCAACAGGCGAAGAAATCCAGCCACCGGCTGAACCTAACAAGTTCATGTTCGTACTCCCATATATCTTTGGTACCATTCGTCCGCTTCCATCATAGGCCTCTGCCAATTCAGCGTCCTCTGGCTGGTAATATCTGACTTCGAGCAATTGTTTTTCATCCTCAAAACTACCTCCCAACTGCATATCAAAAATATGTGCCGGTTTTAGTACGTTTTCCTTGACGAATTTTTCATAACTTGTTTTAGTGACAGTGGCAATTACTTCTCCTAAAATCATATAACCCAAATTGGAATAGGCGCTCGATGAACCCGGTTCAAAATGAAGTCTTTTGGATGTGACGAATTTCAAATACGATCCAATATTGAGTGGCAAAGGATCACCAGTCTGCTCAGAAACAATTTTCGGCAGGAAGGCAATATCCCCATACTTTTGTGTCCATCCGCCGGAATGATTCAAAAGGTTACGTACAGTAATGTTTTCCAGTCTGTTATCCTTGAGTGGAAGATATTTTTCATTGTTGAGAATTCCATATTTTCCGAATACCTTGCTATCAAGCTTGATTTTTCCACTCTCAACCAGTTTCATGATGGCAATTGCGGTTACTAATTTTGAAACACTGGCAATTCTGAAGAGTTGCTCTGGAGAAGCCTGAATTTTTGTCTCAACATCTGCATATCCATATCCTTTGGCGAAAACAAGTTGTTCATCTTTAACTATGGCAACGGCCAATCCCTTCAATAAATTCTGCTCCCTGAATCTCTCGAAACTCTTATCCAAAAATTCAGTATTCTCAGAACCAACTATCTTCTTAATTATCAGATTATTAAACTTACTGATCTCATGATCAGTCACGCCATTCCTTATTTTCAATGAGTGAACTCCACAGAAGGAAGGGATCAGGCAAGATAGAATTACAACAAAAGTGAATTTTAAAAACCAGGATGACATACAGATGTAAATTACATTTGTAAATAATTGGATTGGATTAAAAGAATGTTATGTATTACATTTGTAAACACCCAACAATGTCTTTTATTGAATTGTATTTGTGTTTATTCAGGTAATTGTCAATTCCCTGAATGATGTGTTGCGTAACAGTCGGATCAATGAAATTGGCAGTGCCAACCTGGATGGCTGAAGCGCCTGCAAGAAAAAATTCAATCGCATCTGTTGCATTCATGATTCCTCCCATTCCAATGACGGGTACTTTTACCGCACTGGCTACCTGCCACACCATTCTGAGGGCGATCGGCTTAATGGCAGGACCGGATAAACCACCGGTAATGGTAGATAAAACCGGCTTTCGGCTCTCAGCATCAATTGCCATAGCCAAAATCGTATTAATCAATGAGATACTATCTGCACCTTTACCTTCAGCTGACTTCGCTATTTCCGCGATATTCGTCACATTGGGTGAAAGCTTGACCATCAGATGCTTTTTATATACTTGCCTGACAGCATCAACAACAGCCTCTGCAGCTGGGCAACTCGTACCGAATGCCATTCCACCTTCTTTGACATTGGGGCAGGATATATTAAGCTCTATTCCTGCAATGTGCTCCAAATCATTGATTTGCTCTGCACATGCGATATACTCCTCCACCGTAGATCCCGAGACATTGACGAAAATGTGAGTTTGATATTTAAGAAGTTTCGGGTAGATATACTCCCTGAAATATTTAACCCCACCATTCTGCAGCCCTACCGCATTTAACATTCCGGAAGGAGTTTCGGCACTTCTTGGATAGGCATTTCCCTGCCGTGGATGTAACGTTGTTCCTTTGACAACAATTCCTCCCAGGGTATTAATATCGATAAAATCATCGAACTCTGTGCCATAGCCAAATGTGCCGGAGGCTGTCATAACAGGATTTTTTAGTTTAAGCCCGGCTATTTCAATACTTAGTTCTGCCATTTTAATTTTTTTAAATCGAATACCGGGCCTTCTGTACAAACACATTTGTGCCCTTCCGTTGTTTGCGTTACACAACATAAGCAGACCCCGTATCCACAAGCCATGGTATTCTCTAATGATACTTCGCAGGCTACATTACCGTTTACCGCCAATTTAGCTACCGCCTTCATCATTGGCTCCGGTCCGCAGGTATACACCTTGTCAAACGAACTGAATGTCTCTCCAAACACAGGGTGGTTGGTTACATATCCTTTGGTCCCCAGTGTGCCATCCTCAGTTGTTGTATGAACCACTCCAAAACTGGAAAATGTATCCAGTTCCACCAGGTCATCTGCACTTCTGGCACCCAGCAATATTTCAACGTGATGACCTGCTTGATGCAAATCTCCGGCAAGAATCATTAGTGCAGCTATTCCGACACCACCGCCCACCAGCAAAACCCTGGATTTCTTCTCTGGAATTGTGTATCCATTGCCCAGCGGAAAGATAACGCTCAGTATTTCTCCTGAAACACAGTTGGACAAAGACTTTGTTCCTTCACCGATCGCTTTGATCAGAAAAGAAATTGTATTGGATTTGTAATCTACCTGGTAAATTGAAAATGGCCTTCTCAGAAAAGTACTTGGAGACTTTTCAACCAGAATATTCCCAAACTGTCCGGGAACAATTCCCTGTAATGGTATCTCTGACTTTAATTCAAGGAGTGCATGATCTTTATTCAACCGCCGGTTCGAAACAACCAATAAATTTTGAACAGTTTTCTTCATGCGAAAATGACTTAATTTGCTTTGGGTAAACAAAATAGACTTTGCATTTCTGCAGGAAATCAGTCATTGTGATACCCGAAATGTGAGTTACAAATATAGCCAAATTGGGTTAGGAAGGTCGATAGACGCTGAAAGTTTTGTCTTTGTAAAAGAAGATTACCTTTTCAATCTCTTTATCATCAAGGTTCTCAGCCGGGAATGTTGATGTATTGATTGTACTTTTTTTTGCTTTTGCGATTTCTCCGGAATTCTCCGCATCCGGAAGTTCTGACTGACTCAGTGTTTTATTGTCAGTATTCGCTGGTGACAAAACATCCGGAACAATATTCTCAACATCCAAAATACCAACATGATGCCGGGTGGCAAATAATGAACCAATATCATTCGGTTTTTCATTTTCAGACAGAATACCTTGATCTTGATTGTCTTCAGCATTTGCATGACCAATCGGTGGCAGTATGGGCCTGTCTGAGTCTTCCTTAGAAGCAGGTGACCCGATGTTCATGGTTCCTTCTCCAATCATCAGCCATCTGGGATTTACCAAAGGATAAGCCTGCAGCATCTTTTGAATGAATGCGGCACTTGGAAAATTTCGGCCATTTAAGATATGTGACATACTGGATCTCTGAACACCAATCTTATCTGCAAATTCAGCCGGGGAAATTTTTTCTGATTCAAGAAATTTTACGATTCTATCTTTCATTCGAAAATATCGCTAGTAAATTAATGAATATCAAATAGTACATGTGCTACTCGCCATTGTCTTTGTTTTGCCTTTTGAGGGATTAGTCCATGCTCGTTTCATGGGTATCAGATTTGTTTCCCAAAAACAAACCATCCACAAATGTAATTAAATTAATTTACATTTTCAATACCTGTAATGTTACATTTGTATCCTCTAAAAGAGTGCTTAAGTTACATTTGTTATGGTAATAAACAAGAAATAATAATCACTCAAAGAAATTACAAAAACAAAAAGTTCACTATGTTTATTTAAGTGACTGTTTTTGAGTGATATGTATCAATATTATATTGATTAAATTGATCAATGCAAACAGTAATGCACAAATGTAATTTACTATATTAACCTACAACTTTATTCAATGGGTATAATAAGCTGATATTAACTACTTTAAATTCTAATTATTGGTGCTTAATTTACAGATTAATATGACTAATTTTCTATCACAAAAGTAATTAGTCGTAGAAAAAGTAACTCAATACCTCATCTTGAAATTTTATTGGGGAAAATTATCTGAGAATGGGATATTTTCTATAGTCCTTTGAGGTTGACTGAAAATATGAATTCTGAGGTGACGGTTTTTGATTCAATTAAATAGGATTCCCTGATACCCAATTTAACCGGAGCAATAAAACGCAGAAAATGACAATCCGTCAATAATTCCATTCCGGTTGAACTCATGGTCTTATTGATCGTTCCTGATGGATGTATTGGAGCAACGAGTTTCGCATAATCATAATGAATCCGCAGCGATATTCTTTTCAGATAATAGAGGTGCCAGATGTGCCAGTCGGGATACAAAAGCGGAAGCACATAATCCGTTCTTAAAGTTAGTAATCGGTTATTTTCTATATTGGCATAACCTCTTGGATACTCAATGATGTCACTAAAATAGGAATAGTCTGATTTTTTCTCCTGGTATCCGGTATATATTCTAATACCGTGGTTTTTCAGTGTTCCGGGCAGATAACAGGTACCTTCCATGGAAAATATCGCTCCCAATTGTCTGTTTCCCAGTGGAGTATGTCTATATGCAAAATCGATCGTCTGTCCCCACTTCGGCTGGATATCGCGCAAGCTTTGTTGCCTCAGATTGTGGGCATATATTCTGTATGTAAATGGGATGTAACTTCCTCTGAAAATTGATACTGGTGTCGTTGAATCCTGCCATTTATAGGAATAACCAACCTGAAACTCCGGTTGAACCAGGCGATACATTTTACCGCGGGAAAAATTAAGTGGAACCGATGCATCAAGTTTAAGATTCATTACTGTCTGGGTATAAGGTACCATCACAGTGTCCTGGCTGATGAGTTGATTCCTGGAATTGTAGTGCTGGTTAATCTGATAAAACCTCGATTTTTCCTTTCCATAATCACCGTAAAAATTCAAAACAGGATACCATCCCGCATATTCAAATTTCCCAACCCACTTTCCTGTCTGGTTCACTGAAGAATAATCATAACCGAATTGGGTCATTGCTGTAGATAATTTATTTTGAGAAACAATTGAAAATCCGGCATTTACAACTGTCGCATCAGGATCAATATAGATTGGAGACCAACTATGAATATTAAATAAATTTTTTGCTTTTATGTATTTTTTACTGGAATATTGGGTTGTATCCGGGTTTGAAAAATCTATAATACCTTTCTCCTGGAAAGTCAGGTGGTTGGCTAACGTGTCCTGAAATTTATGAGTACCAGTTTCATCCTCCCATCTGGAGGCATCAATGCTTTTCACAGCAATCCTATAACCGTCAGACGAATAGTTTCCAAATACAATGCTATTCCCGTCTGCCGAGCTCTGAAGATCCTTGATGCCATATTTTGCCCTTGCAATGCGGTAATTTCTATGCGATACCAAATCCAGCGCATATCCTTCGCTTTTACCTGCCAAATCTGAACTGTAGTAAAGAAAATGGTCACGCTGAAAGGGCTTCCTTATATCTCCAAAAGTGGGCCGGGTAATTTCGGTTACTTCTCCGGTGGTCAAATCCATGCGAATAATTGCTTTTCCTTTACTTCCAAGCTCAATCGCATAAAGCGAAGATTGATCTGATGACCAGGATGGAGTGAAAAATGTGTGATGATCAAATGCCTTAAATTCTCTGATTATCTTTCCATTGATATTTGAAATTAAGATGATTGAAGCGAGGTTTTGATCACTGATTTTTACTGCAGCAGTCAATTTCCCATCAGGTGACATTACAGGAGCAAAAAGCTTCTCTGAATAGTTCATTTCCCATAATTCTTTGCTGTAAATGTCAAGAATACGCAATAAACTTCCTTCCTGATGGGCCCATCTCAAATCAGGTTTTGTTTCCATCCAAACGATCTTGCCATTGACAAAACTCATTGATTCGTCCTGAATTAAACCTGGCACGAAGAGTTCTTTCTCCTTCGAATTTCCATCCATCAACACAAAACGGGGAATATTGTCAAGTGAGGTTTTTAAAGCGACCAACGAAGAACTATCGACAAAATAGGGGTATCTGTAAGAAGTATAGACTTTGGATGATTTGACCAGGTTTTCATTGGTGTTGGTTGTATCATTCTGACTATCAAATCGAAATGGTTTTGTTAATTTCAGGTTATTCATGATTTCCACATAATGCTGATCCTGGTTTTTACCTGTTGCCAATTTTAATCCTCTTGAAAGGGAATTGATACCAAGAGGATTTCGTGCAATATGGTGAAGAACCATGCCCCATACATCTCCCCCATTTTGATTTCTAATATTAGCAATCATTTGATAGCCAAGCTGATAATGATCAGGTATATAATTCTTGTATGAACCCAGATAGGCTTTGTCAAAATTGTAAATAGCTTTTTGGTCAACCTGGGCTTTCAGTTCCATTGAAAAGGAGGGTAAACGGCCTCTTCCCGTCTGACTGAAGGCTGTTTCAGCTACAACGGCATCTCCTTCAAGAAACCAAAATGGAAGATAGGCACCTACCACGATTGAAGCTGCCTGTTCTCCCAGTAATATCTTGAAAATAGACGGCAATTCAGACTCAATCTTATCTATCTGAACATGGTGTCGCAATTCATGAATAGCCAACTGCTCAATCCAGTCCTGCGCATACATCTCCTGACCGGGTGTAGGAAAGAGTTCAACTCTTGAGGGTGACCAGGCAACAAATCCATTCGATTTGTTGGATTTAGAATGAAGAATAACGGATATTTTCTTTGGCTGATGGTTAAGCGTGTTTCCTAAGTAGCTAAATACCTTTTCAAAAATATGCGCAACTCTTTGCGCCTGAACTTCATTATCAGATGGATAGATAATCTGGAAATTATCCGTTTGAATTTGCCGCCATCGAACGGAGGCAGGATCCTGCCCTACCACAAAATACTGAGCACCAACGAAATATGGGATAAAAAAAAATGCGATGAATAAGACTCCGTATCCCAATTTTTTCATTCGTTTCAATTTAGTATTTAAAGCAACCATGCTCCTATTTTTGGGTAAAATACTTGATATTATGAGTGTTATTTCCCAGTCATTCAGTAATATATACAATTGTAAACTACTTCAATGGTGCACATTGTCTGGCTAACCATTTCAGAATAACCTTATCTTTAATCAACGGGGAAATCTTCTTCAATACATTCCTATGGTAAGCATTGACCCAACTGATTTCATCCTTGGTGAGCAAGGTTATTAAAATTAATTTTCGGTCAATTGGACACAAGGATATAGTTTCAAAACAAAGAAATTCCCCAAAAACAGTTGATTTGTACTTTTTGCATAAAATGACGTTTTCGATGCGGATTCCGTATTCCCCCTCCCTGTATATGCCGGGTTCGTTCGACATCAAATGACCTTCTCTGATGGGTTCGTTGTTAAATTCCGTTCGGATGCTCATCGGACCTTCATGAACAGAGAGGAAATAGCCAATTCCGTGACCTGTTCCATGACCATAATTTATTCCTCTGTCCCACAATGCTTTACGTGCAAATGCATCCAGCGAATACCCTTTTGTACCTACCGGAAATACAGCCTTCGCCAATGCAATATGTCCTTTTAAACAAGTAGTAAAGTCTTCTTTGTGTTTCTTTGCAACAGAACCTAACCCAATGGTACGTGTGATGTCTGTCGTACCATCAAGGTATTGACCTCCAGAATCTATCAACAGGATATTATTATCTTCTATGTTGCTGTTTGACTGCTCAGTAGCATGATAATGAACGATTGCACCATGAGGTCCGAAACCAACAATAGGATGAAAACTATCACCCATGAAAAGAGGCTGATGACTGCGATATTCATTTAAAAGATCACCCACTTTAATTTCAGTCAACTTTTCCTTGCGAAATGACTGTGAAATATGGTACAATGCGTGAACCATGGCTGCCCCATCCTTGATATGAGCCGTTTTGATCCTTCTTATTTCCAACTGGTCCTTTACCGCCTTGATTTGACTAATGAAAGAAGCTGTTGGCACCAGTAAATTTGCTCCGGAAATTTGATGGATTATCGATGAATTGGTGCGAATGGGATCGATTGCTATTTTTTGATTTTCTATTCGGCTTAAAAATGTCAAAAAAGTAGGATAAGGTTGAATCCTGATGCCTTCATTTTCCAGTTTATCTCTTTCTGCAGCTGACAACCTGTCGGAATCTACAAACAACCAGACATCTTGCTGATTGATGTAACCATATCCCTGAAAAAGTGGAGTATATAAAATTTCATTTCCCCGCAAATTAAACACCCAGGCTAAATCATCCAGCATTGAAATTACTGTTGCGTCACTTTCGCTTGAAACGAGCATTTTTCTCACCATTGCAAACTTTTCAGGTCTCGATTTTCCTGCAAAACGAATGGGATGCTCATACAACATCCTGTTCACGGATAGAGGTCGCATTGTCCATATTTGGCAAACCAGATCTTTATCCAAAGTGAAAGAGATGTCCTTCGCAGCCAATTTTGACTTTATCTGCTGCGCCTCAATTCCTGAAATGGTCAAACCGTCCACAGCCACTTCATTTCCATCTTGCATGTTTGCAATAATCCAATCTTCAACGGATACAGCTCCGGGGATTCTTTCCTTCATTAATGAAATACCCGTACCATCAAGCTCTTCTGTTGCCTGAATAAAATAGCGGGTATCAGTCCATAACATTGCCTTATCTTTGGTCACAAGCACTTTGCCATAGGAACCGGTAAAACCTGTGATCCATTCCCTGGTTTTCCATTCCTCAGGTGTATATTCACTCAAATGCGGATCTGTACCGGTAATCAGATAAGCATCAATCTGTTGTTGGTGCATGAGGACTCTCAAACCGGCAATTTTTTCTACAATTTCATGCTTATTATTCATCATTCTGTCCTTCTATTTGTCCTGATAGATAAAATCGAATAATCTGTTTCATACTTTCTGAACACAATTCATTATAATTTATGTTTTCGGGAAGAACAAATTCTACAGAAGCCACATCATCATCCGGTTTTAATCCATCCTGGTCACCTGTTTTACATACAAAAGCCAGGTCGACGGTCGGCACCAAAAAATCTGAAAAGGGATACAAATTGGGAAATGAGACGAGATATGCCATTTCCGTGACATGCAGATTCAGTTCCTCCTTAATTTCCCTCCTCACGGCCTCTTCTGCTGTCTCAATTGGTTCAACAAAGCCTCCGGGCAAATCCAGCATACCAATGTTTGGCTCAATAGCCCTTCTGGTAAGCAACAATTCACCTGATGCATTAAAAATCAGGCAGGCGACGGCTGCAGAATTGTTGATGTAATATTGAAATTCGCATTTTTTGCATCTGTAAGATCTTCCTCCGTTCTCCGTGTGAAAAGAATCAGAACCGCATTTGGGGCAAAATCCGAATACTGAAGATAATTCCATGAGTATCATTTTAAATATTTCATGGCTTTCATCCATTCAATAACCATGAGAGGCCATTGATCATGGGCTTTCCCGGTTTTGTGCATACCAAATCCGTGTCCTCCTTCCTTGAAAATATGAAGCTCAGCGGGGATGCCTTCGCGTTTCAATGCCAGGTAATACTCGATGCTGTTTCTGGGCTTCACACCTGTATCATCATCGGCTAAGGCAATAAATGCCGGAGGAGTCTGACTGGTAACCTGCAATTCGTTACAGAAATTCTGAATAATGGTCCAGTCATGCGTAACTCCAATCAGATTTTCCCTTGAACCCATGTGACCCCACTCTTCTTTGAAGGTAACAACCGGGTACATCAAAATAGAAAAGTCGGGACGACTGCTGATCTTCTCAATCGGCTTATTTGAATCTTTATTGCCTGAATCAAAGTGAGTTGAAAGAGTAGATGCCAAATGACCACCGGCAGAAAAGCCTGCGATGCCCACCTTCTTAGAATCAACTGACCATTCTTCGGCATGAAATCTTACCAATCTCATCGCTTGCTTCGCATCTTGAAGAGGTAATTCCGAATGGCCAAAAGGCAGCCTGTATTTTAATACAATCCCTGCCACACCATGGCTTTGCAGAAATTCGGCGACTTCGTAACCTTCGTGATCCATCGCTTCTATGCTATATCCTCCTCCCGGACAAATAATTACAGCAACACCGGTATTGATTTCTTTGGCAGGTAAATAAACAGTCAAGGTTGGTTCTGAGACATACCTAACCCTTTTACCGTCGAACGTTTCTTCTGGTTTTGGAGAGACAACCTCACCTGGGGTACCATCAGGCCAAAGCTTCATAACATTTTGTGATTTAGAATATTGAAAGAATAACATAAAGAAAAGAATCAGATAAATTTTTGTTTTCATAGGTATACAATTTATTTTTTGACCATTGATGATTAGAAGTATATTTTATTTTTTGATAATAATTTACAATGATGCTTTTTTCGCATCCAAATATTTTGTGATTTGATATTTTCATGGTACTTTACCTCACTGAACAAAGCCTAAAAATAACCAATTATTGCAGCAAAGTTTACTGAAATCCGGATATTGGATGTATAAATAATTATTTCCCTTATTTTTGTAAGTGACTATGGATCTAAATCTTCTTTGGAAAGGAATTCTGACTGGTCTGGCTGTATCGATACCGCTGGGACCGCTTGGTATTTTATGTATTCAGAGAACCGTCAACAGAAACTGGAAATCAGGCATATTCTCCGGCATGGGTGTCGCAACTGCAGATAGTACCTATGCCCTAATAGCAGGTTTTGGTCTTTCCTTTGTCATGGATTTTATCAAAACCTATGAACTCTATTTTAAATTGGTTGGCTTGTTCGTTTTGATTCTTTTGGGAATCTATATTTACAGATCAAATCCAACGAAGCAGATACAGGAATACAAAAGAAGAGGGTCTTCGCACCTGCAAGATTTTCTAACCACATTTTTAGTCACCTTATCTAATCCACTGTCTGTCTTTGTATTCGTTGCTATTTTTACCAGTTATAGCATTGTCCTGCAGTTTTCTCATCTCCTTGAAGCGTTTTTGACGATTGGGGGAATTTTTATCGGTGGAACATTGTGGTGGATCACGATTACCGGCTTTGCGAATCTTTTCAGACACAAGGTTACCATCAATGCACTATTCTGGGCCAATCGCGTAATTGGGCTTGGTGTGATTGTCATTGCCGTAATTTTCTTCATCATTCTGCAAACTGGAGGAATATGACTGCCTGAATCAGCGATGCTCGCTATTCTGATTTTTTTTGCTCAGAGGCGAATCAGGTTCTTTTACCATGTGCCTGTAAGTCAGAAAGTCAACCAGAAAGGGAAAAAATTTTCCCAGAAAGACAGGCAATTTGCCTTCGGCAAATGTCAATACCAAAGATCTTTGCCTTCTGTGAATCGAATTGGCAATCAAGTAAGCACAAGCACCGGCACTCATCATTTTCTCTTCCTCCCTGGGGGTCTCTCCTTGTGGTGTTCCATCGGCAGTCAATGCACATTTTCGGACTTCAGAAGCAGTAAAACCAGGTGCAGCAACCAATACATGCAGTCCACTGTACAAATTTTCAAGACGGATGGTATCCAAAAATCCCCTGATGGCGAATTTCGAAGCGGTATAAGCAGATCTGGCAGGCAAGGCAACATGACCAGCCACCGAAATAATTCCAACCAGAGAACCTTTCGTTTCAATCAGGTACGGAAGAGCGTATTTTGTACAATAGACTGTCCCGTAAAAATTGACATTCATAACCTGTTTAAAACTGCTTAATTCAATATCATCAAATAGAGCACGCATCGATAATCCTGCGTTATTGATTAATATATCGATCCGGCCAAAGTGTTGTACCGTTTGTTCTATCATGTTCCTGCACGCCACTTCGCTAGTTATGTCAGTTTGAATGGCCAATATTTCCGTACCCGGAAGCTCATTCTGCACTTCTTTTAACCGTTCAATTCTTCTTGCAGCTAAAGATAGGGAAGCACCACGTCTTGCATATTCTAGGGCCAGTGCACGACCGATTCCTGATGACGCTCCTGTAATTACAACAACTTTACCGTTCATTTACAGTTAGTTAGGCTTATTTCCACACATCGTATGGAATGATATCCTGTAAAAATAGTGCTTTTTACGGGATATTATCAACAGATAATTTTAATTTTATATGTACCTGATATAGCGTAAGATATAAATTTATTATACAATAATCCTATTTTTTTTTATCAGGATTGGGTGATTAAAGAAAATGAATTATCTTTGCACAGCCTTTGAAAAACAAAGGAAAATAGAGGATGACTCAGTAGCTCAGCAGGTAGAGCACATCCCTTTTAAGGATGGGGTCCTGGGTTCGAGCCCCAGCTGGGTCACATGGCTAAAAGCCTAAAAAACAAGGAGATACAAAGACAATTTGTCGTGAGTATCTCCTTTTTTTATTTTAATAATTTATGCGAATAATGATATTTGCAAATATTATCAGGCCTTCGGATAGCAAGAATATCCGGAAAGTCAATTTTAGAAACGTATTTCATGCCGGATTATGTGACTTGCACTATCCTCTTCTGGATTTTCTGGCAGCTTAATCAATTGAATTACAGTTAAATTTTATTATTAATTGCGATATTGCTCAGAAAATTTCCTGAAAAAAAAAGTATTAGATATTTTTATTAAGTTTGTTTGGTTCAGATGATTAATTGCATAAATATCATGTATTCTTTTGATAATTAGCGCAATACATGATATTCTGCTAATAATATCCGAACAATCAGATATTGTATTGAACAAAATCGGAACATTATTTTATTTTTCCGGGAAATCTATTGATCATTTAATTTCTGGTCATTTTTACATGATTTTTTTTGATGGGTTGTTGATAATAAATTATTTGAACCTATGAATTAATTTTTAAATCATTAATATTCAAATGTTTAATTCAGC
>JBAXUL010000049.1:0-26707 GCA_037129695.1 Prolixibacteraceae bacterium | reverse complement strand
ATTACAGTTGTTCTGAAAGTAAAGCGATCGTATTTGGATCCTTTGATTGTGCCATTCTCACTATAGTAACCGCCAGATGTGTAATAGGTTAAATTATCCTTGCCACCGCTGATTGATACATTGTAGTTGGAAACCATTGCCTTGGTTAAGACCAGGTCGAGCCATTTGGTATCTGTTCCATCCCAGCTGACATATTTTTCAGGAATCAGGAAATAGAGGGGATCCGGATTTGGCCGGCCGGCGTTGGTGTTGGGATTGTAAAGTGCATTGTATGTTTTGCTTGCCGTATTTGTCGGGTCGTTGGTCTGGAGGTAGTTGTTGTTCCTCGAATCTTTGGTGTATTGAATCACCTCAGCGGCGTTCATCAATTTTGGTAGATGAGTAGCCTCCTGCATTCCGGTATAGGCATTGAAAGAAATTTGGGCACCATTTTTGTTTCCTTTTTTGGTGGTCACCATGATGACCCCGTTGGAACCGCGTGAGCCATAGATACCTGCAGCTGACGCATCCTTCAGCACCACGATGGACTGAATGTCATTTGGATTGATCGTGGAGAAAGGATTCATTTTTGGAACGGCATAAGCATCGGTACGCTGACCAATGTTTTGCTGCAATCCGGTGTTGTTTGAAATGGGTAATCCATCAATGACGTACAGTGGATCATTGCCGGCAGAAATTGAACTGGAACCACGGATCCTGATGGTAGGTGCGGCTCCTGGCTCACCTGAAGGGACTGAAATTTCGACACCGGCCACTTTACCCTGGATGGCATTTTCGAAACTGGTGACGGCAAGCTCCTTCATTTGTGCTCCGGAAATACTGGATATTGAGCCGGTAATTTCCCGTTTCTTTTGAATACCATAACCGACAACAACCACTTCGTTCAGCTGTGCCTGATTACTCTTGAGGGCAACCTTTAAGGTCGCTTGTCCGTTCCAGGCAATCTCCTGAGAGATATATCCGATAAAGGAGAATTGCAGAATGGTAGATGCATCAGACAATACAATGGTAAAATTTCCATTGTCATCGGTCGTTGTTCCTGTGGTGGTTCCTTTTACCACGACATTTACCCCCGGAATCGACTCATTGGTGTTGAAATCGGTTATTGATCCCTTTACCGTGGTTTTTTTAGGGTCAATTGGCTGGCTGGAAGCGAGCAGGGCAATATTGATCGGTGAGGTTGTCAATAGAATTTTTTTATCGAAGACCGCGTAACTTACATCAGTTCCTTCGAATAACTCCTGAAGAATATCAGCGATTATTTTCTTGTCAGCATGAATATTAACGACCCTGTTGACATCAATCTGCTTTTGGTTGAAAATGAAATAAAACTCACTCTGTTTTTCAATTTCATCCATGACCTGCTCCAATGTTGCCTTTTCCTTGTTGAGTGAAACCCGTGTTACCTGGGAGTAGGATGAGGAAGCATAAATATTTGAGATACTAACCAAAATAAAAAGGAATACGATTTTAAGCTCCATGATTAGTTTATTAAGGGAAGGGGACGAGTGTACCCACAAATCATATTTTTTCATAAATTTGAATGTTTTAAATTAGTCTATTATTTTTTAGTAGTAGATTAGCATTACAGGCAGGAAGGCGGTCCATCGCTCTCCTGCTTTTGCTATTATGTGGTTATCCCATAGGCGTTTTCTTTAGTTGTTTATTTTTTAATTGTTTTATTTACAGCTTATTACAATTTTCTTTTTGGCGTAAGTATAATCCGGCATAAGACCCCTGCTTTCAATTTTATAGTCAACAGGCAAACTCCGCTTGAGCAGGGCCAATACTTCCTCAAGGTCTTCCTCGATAAAGGTTGCCCGCAAACGTAGATTTTGACTCAAATTTCCATTGATTTCAACGTCAATGTTGTACCATCTTTCCAGTTTTCTGGCGATAACGTCCAGTGGATCATTCCTGAATATCAGTTTCCCTTCTGTCCATGCAAGGTATTTTTGGGGCTGTACCTCCTCCCGGGTGAAATCACTGCGTGATTTATCGTAAGTAATCAGATCGTTGGGCTTCATGGTATAGAATGTATCCTTTCCCTGCTCATTGAATTCTATGCTACCCTCTTCGAGGACCACTTCCACAATTTTCTCATTTTCATAGGAAGCGACGTTGAAGCGGGTGCCCAATACCCTGACTGCAATCTCATTGGTGTTCACCACAAATGGGTGCTTGCTGTCCTTATGCACATCAAAGAAAGCTTCTCCTCTCAATGTTACAGATCGGTGATCATTAAAATCACCCTGGTACCTTACCGTCGAATTACTGTTTAACCATCCGGTGGTGCCATCCGGCAGACTAAATTGGGCGCGGGTCCAGGCCGGGGCTTTGATTTCGACCCAAACTTCTTTCCTCAGGTTAAACACTTTGTAGGATTGTATCCCTATCATCAGTAATAGTGGAATAATGATGACTCCTGCCAGTCGCAATGTCCATTTGATGAAAGGATCAAATTTTCTTTTTTGACTCAATGAGCGATTTGTATTGATTTCGTAGTGAATTTTGTACAAAATGAGTTCATGGGTTTTTCTTTCTGAATCATCCATTTCTCCTTTTAATTCATCAAAATCATCCGACAAGTAATTTTTAAGTTCCTGCGTTTTGGTATCATCGGCAAATACCTCTTCCACGTAGGTCTCATCCTCCTTTCGAAATTGTCCTTTGAAGAAGTTTCTGATTGTTTCAATGTCTATATCTATCTTCGCCATATTCTGTAAATCCCTTTTTTAGGTGTTATTTACAGTTATATCCACGAGTTCCGGTTTGCACCTATCCCAAGGCAAAAATTTAATATTGAACCGGATTAATAACTTGAAGTCTGGATTTTGAGAGGGGCGGATTGATTATTTCAGGACAATCAATCGGGAAAAAGAAAACCTTCTGGTGGGATTGCTAACTTAGAAACAAAGCGAAAAATAAAACCAAGGGTAAATTTTCACTGTTAAGTTTACTTCGAAGTGATTTTAATGCATCTGACAACTGATTCTCTACAGTCTTATGACTAATGTGCAGATTCTCCGCAATTTCTTTGATGCTGAAACCATCTATTCTGCTTTTGATTAATATCTCTCGCCGACGTGCCGGCAACTGATCAATTAATTCAGTAATATATTGATATAGAGAATCATATATCACCTTTTGGGAGGTCTGAATATCCGGATTATTTACTGATTCGTGTTTGCAATAATCTGTCAAATAGGCTTTGGTTCTGAAATGTTTCCTTATATTATTGAATGCGATGGTGAAGAGAAATGATTTAAAGGACAATTCTTCATTCAGATGTTCCCTTTTTTCCCAGATTTTTGTAAAAACCTCCTGCACCAGTTCTTCAGCTTCAGCTTCTGATTTTAAATAACCCAGCGCAAAACGGTAAACCCTGACACTGTATTCCCTATACAAGATATTAAATGCAAGGATATTGCCATTGGACAAATCTTTTACTAATGCTGCTTCATTTATCATCTTGGACCTTCACTATATCAGAAATACTTAATTATCAGATTTTAAAAGAATATATTACTGCAATTCCTTTTTGAATAATACCTTCCCAATTGGCTTTTTCTTCAGAGGACTATGGAAAATCGACCGGAGTGCCCCAAATCATTACATTTATTGTATCAATAAGTATTTTCCTAATGTAAAGAATTAAATATGTATGTTTTGTAGGAAGAAGGGTAAAAAAGTCTAAGATTTTTCCTTACATTATGGTTGAATTTCAATACTTCCCGGCAGATCAATATTTGAATGCGATCGACAAAGGATAATCAACAATTGCGCAGGGCCGGAAGTGGTTTGCCTAAAAAATATGGGGTTTTAGCAAAAAAAATACCGCTGTAAATCAATTGTTTACAGCGGTATTTGTTGCCCGACCAGGATTCGAACCTAAACACTCAGAGTCAGAGTCTGATGTACTACCATTATACTATCGGGCAGAAAAAAATTAAAAAAAGTGACCCGGGAGAGGCTCGAACTCTCGACCCGTTGATTAAGAGTCAACTGCTCTACCAACTGAGCTACCGAGTCTTTTCTTAATTGAGGTGCAAATCTACAGTTTTTTTGGTTTTGTGCAACACTATTATTGGAATTTTGCAGGGGGCATGCTCTCTGCCCTCAGCACACCTTCACCGTCTCAATTCCCAGGATCATTCCCAATTTTTGGATGGAAGAGGCGAGGTGTCCTACACCTATGGCACAATGGTGTGCCGGTCCTTGTCTGGACCATTGGTTCATGAACGCTTTGGCGCCCGGTGCGAAGCGGTAGCGGCTGTTGGTGTTTCCAATCTCGAGTACTGGTCCTTCGACAGATTCCCCTTCTGCTACCAGAAAGAAGAGTCCATCTTTCCCCTCAACTACAGAAAGTAGGGTAACCGGTCCGTGTTTGACACTCATCTGGATGGAGAGTCCTTTGCCGGGTTTGCCGTGGTACAGTGGGAGCGGAACCAGCCTGACTCGACCTTCCGCGATAGCGAAGTGAGCAGGTCCATCATGACCCAACATAACCACATCGTCGTTGAAATCCATCAGATAGAATTCCGAGAAGGAACCGCCGGCACCGAATTCAGACATAATTTTCATGGCCTGGGCATTCTTGACTTCACACTCTCCTGCTACCGGGATATTTTTCCCCGTCAATAGGGTATTTCCCGCGATGACAGAGGTGGCAATATTTTCATAATCATTGCCTGATTCGCCTTCATAATAATAGGCCATTGATCCCAGCTGGTGAGCTTCAACAAGTTTGTCCAGGGCGATGGATGTTCGGGCAGCGCGTTCGATTTCAAGGGCATCGCAGTCGGATGTCACCTCAAAAGCAGAATGAAATTCCCTAATCTTCGCATCTATTTCGGAAGTCGAAATCCCATCCCGCCACTTTTTAAGCTCGCACATTTCCAGCATTTCGATGTGGGTGCCGAAGACAGCGGATTGTTGGGTAAGGTCGGTGTAAACATCCAGCATACCACCATAATAATGGCCTAGAATACCCAGGCGATTATCACGAATGCGCTTGGTTACGGTAGCTGCACGGACATACTCCTCAATTTCTTTCCAGGATTCCTCTTCGCGGAGATATCCGGTGATGATATCGTATTTGATGCCCGAACGGTTAAAAACGCCGGCAATTTCGGGAACGGAGCATGCCTGACAATGTTCAAGCCACAGACCGGTCATTTTGCCCCGATCATTCAGTTGGTTGAAAGCGGCATAATCTAGCGTGGCAACCGGTTGCAGGTTGAGGAGGATCACCGGAACTTTCACCTTCTGCGCGACAGGCAAAACCGTGGAAGATAGTGCGTAGGTAGAAATGTAGAGGAAAAGTAGTTCAATCTCCTGTCCGGCCAAAAAGGAAGCAGCTTCCCGTGCGCGTTGCGGATTGTCCACCATGCCCGCGTCAATCACTTCTACCCCGAATCCGGAAATTAGATGGTTGATTTCGTTTTGATATCCGGTCAGATGGTCTAGCAATCCGTCGAACTGCCCCCAATAGGTATCGAGACCGATACCCATCAATCCTATTTTTGTTTTCATGGCCATTTCTATTTCCCTCTCAGTTGTTGAAGCAAAATAAGCAATTTTTCGTTATATTTGGGAATCTGATTTGCCTGATTAACCTAATGAAATTCAAATGCCTGCCACTTTAACCCTCGTTTCGAGGAGAAACCTCTTTTTCGCTGACCTTTCGATCGGCTTAAGTATCATCCTGATATTTTCTGTTTTCAGAAACTGGGGGGATTGGATTTTACTGATATCCTGGGTAATAATATTTGGTTACCTGATGGGGATGAAAAGATACATTTCCGTATCACACCAGCTTCTGGCCACTTTAATAGCTGCCTTGTGGGTTCACTATGCCAGGGATTATTACGGCTATCATGTTGATTTTGTGAGAATTTTTGGAATGAGCAGTCTGCCCCTGATGGCCTGGTCTTTGTTGCTTTTCGGTATCCTGGAGTATTGCAATTACTGCAAATTCAAAAGAAAGGTATATAATTTCCTTCTTTTTTTCCTTGTGTTCCTAACGCTGGGTCTTCTTTTTGAAACCATTGCCTATCATTTGCTGGATCTCCGGAATACCATGACAGCGAAATATGCAGGCCTCCCCATTTGCGATTGTGTCCACGCTCCCAATTGGATGAAAATGGTTTATTTCTCCATGGGACCGGTCTATTTTCTCTTGACTCAGCTGTCAGACCGGTTGACTGGGATTCTGAGAAACGATTGGACGACCTGACGAGGGGAAGACGCAGAAACCGGGGAATGGACTTAGGGACATGGCGATCTGGAGAGTTCTGCCCGAAAGAATTTTGTTGCCAATTGATCCCTCGCCTATACCCTCCAAAGCTTGGGCTCCCCTGAGCTGGCCGAAGTGTTTGATTGGAAATGGAATTGGAATGTGCAAAAAATAGATTAACCAGAAAGGACACAAAACTAATTCAACTTCATGAATTGTTTGTGTCCTTCGTGTTTTGCTTTGTGCCCTTTGTTGAAAACCAGGCTATTTATTTAAGCTCGACGATCATGGCTGAATGAGCAGGAATTTTGAGATTTGAAAGATCATCGACTGATTTTCCAGAGATGACTTCGAATCCTTTGATTGCCCCTTTGAGGCCTTCGCTGTAATGACTGTTCCTGAACTGTCGTTCGTTGTCATTGTTGTTGAAGATGACCATGATATTCTCCTTCTCGTTGTAGCGGAAGAAGGCATATACTCCTTCTTTTGGTAAATAATGCAACATCTTGCCGGTATGGATCACCTCCTTGCCTTTGCGCCAGGTAATCAGTTTTTTCAGGTATTGCTGAGCTTCTTTTTGTTGTGCGGTCAATCCTTCTCCGGTAAAGCCATTGATTTTATCACCGGCCCATCCTCCCGGAAAATCCTTCCGAAGGGTGCCGTCTCCATCGCTTTTCCGGCCGGTCATCAGGATATCACTTCCATAATAGATCTGGGGAATGCCCCGGATCGTCATCAGGTATGCCATGGCCATCTTGTATTTGCTGAAATCCTCGTGTATCGCAGTAAAGAATCGTTCCGTATCATGATTGTCGGCAAATACTACCAGATTTTGAGGATCGGGATAGATGAAATCGAGCGCCAGCACGTCGTACAGCCTGTTGATTCCTTCACTCCATCCTTCTTTTTCAGAGAAAGCCCTGACGATTCCATCCTGAAGGGGAAAGTCCATCAGGCTGCGCAGGTAAGAGTGATACCCATCGGGGTTGACTTTCCCTTTTTGCCAATAAGCTACCTGAACCTGGTTGGTGTTCCATTCTTCGCCAACGATGTTGAAGTCAGGATATTCGATCATGACTTGCCGGGTCCACTCTGCCATCATTTCGGGATCTGGATAGGGATAGGTGTCCATACGGATACCTGACAGGCCAACATACTCAATCCACCAGATGGAATTTTGAATGAGATATTGTGCCATCAGCGGATTCTTCTGGTTCAGATCGGGCATGTCAGGGACAAACCATCCCTTGTGGAATTCATCTTTGTCGCGTTGTGCCCCATAAGGGTCTTGCCTGACCGATTTACGGTGGTTGGTAATGGTCTTTGCATCTGAGTTGAGCCAGTCGTGGCAGGGCAGGTCATTCATCCACCAGTGACCCGTGCCACAATGGTTAAAGATCATATCCATGATCATTTTGATTCCTTTTTTCTGTGCTTCAATTCCCAACCGGCGGTAGTCTTCGTTACTTCCGAAGCGACGATCGACCCTGTAAAAGTCGGTGGTGGCATATCCATGGTAGGATGCCCGGGGCATATCATTTTCCAGAACCGGATTGAGCCAGAGGGCGCTGTAACCCTGGTCGGCCACATAATCCAGGTGGTCGATCATCCCCTTGATGTCACCACCGTGCCGACCATATTGTTCAGACATGTTGAGCTTATCTGCCATATCGGGTTTTGAGTCGTTGGAAGGATCTCCATTGGCAAATCGGTCGGGCATAATCAGGTAGAGCACATCTGAACTATTGAAACCTGTCCGGCTGGCGGATCCCGTTTCTCGTGCCTTGAGCTCATAACTGAAAGTCTGCACAGCTTTGCCGTTGAGCATGAACTGAATATTGAACTTTCCCGGTAGGGTATTGTTCGCGATTCTGAGATTGAGGAACAGGTAGTTCGGACTTTCAACCGATACCACAGACTGGATCACCACGCCCGGATAGTTAATTACCGGTTTGGTGGTGGAAATCTGTTCGCCGTGAACGAGCAACTGAAGATCCGGATTCTTGAATCCAATCCACCAGAATGCGGGTTCAACCCGGTCAAGCGTTGTTTTGGGAGCAGCTGCCTGTAGCAGAAAAGCCATTAGTAAGAAAAGCATCATAAGCGAAGTCCGCGCAGCTAATGCACTGTTTTTTTTCATTTTGCGTTATAATTTAAATCTGTTTAAATTCGCTTCAATTTGTTTGTATGATTTAGGATGACCGAAGTTTTTCCTTATAAACCCCATTGGCAGGCAGCGCCAACTCATTGTCATAAATACTGATAACCATTTCTTTGGCAGCATGGTTTTCCAGAATGACCTCCTGTTTGTTGACTTCAATTTTGATGGTAGCTTCCCTGAAGTTGATGAGGAACGAATATCCTTCCCATTTTTCGGGAAGGATAGGTGCAAAGTGTAGTCTTCCATTTTTCACCCGCATGCCACCAAAACCAAGCACGAATGACATCCATGTTCCACCCATCGAAGTGATGTGACAACCGTCTTCGGTATCATTGTTATAGTCGTCCAGATCGAGGCGGGCAGTCCGGAGATAGAGCTCGTAGGCTTTCTCGGGGTACCCGATTAATGACGCAAGAATGGTGTGGATACAGGGAGAGAGGGATGATTCGTGCACGGTCAGGGGTTCGTAGAAATCGAAGTGACGTTGGATGGTTGCCAGGTCATACTCCTTCTCGAACAGGAAAAAACTTTGAAGGGTATCTGCCTGCTTGATGTAAGGCGAACGAAGGATGCGATCCCAGGACCAATGCTGGTTAAGCGGACGTTCATTTTTGGGAAGGTCGGAGGCAGGCGTCAGATCCTTGTCGAGAAATCCATCCTGTTGCAGGTAAATATCACGCGACTGGTCATATGCAAAATGCATCTTCGCGATAATATCTTTCCATCTCTGGGTCTCAGTCTCTTCGCTGAAATTCCATTTTGCTTTTAATTGTGCAAAAGTTTCAGGATTTTCTTTTTTCAGCAAGTCAATGACTTCGAGCGTATATTGCAGGGTCCACTGAGCAATCCTGTTGGTGTGATAGTTGTTGTTGACGTTGTTTTCGTATTCATTGGGACCTGTAACTCCCAGCATCACATATTTTTGTTTGGGTACTGACCAGTTGACGCGCTGGGACCAGAATCGGGAGATGGCGAGTAACACTTCAAACCCGTTAGGCAATAAGTACCCGGTATCTCCGGTATAACGGATGTAATCGTAGATCGCAAAAGCAATGGCTCCGTTTCGGTGTACCTCTTCAAAGGTGATTTCCCATTCATTGTGGCATTCTTCACCGTTCATGGTCACCATGGGATAGAGTGCCGCACCGTTGTTGAAGCCTAATTTGGAAGCGTTTTCGATGGCTTTTTCCAGATGCTTGTGCCGGTAGGTGAGCAGATTCCGGGCAACTTTTGAAGGTGCTGTTGCGAGATAGAATGGAATACAATAGGCTTCAGTATCCCAATAAGTCGATCCGCCATATTTTTCGCCGGTAAATCCTTTCGGACCGATGTTGAGTCGTTCGTCTTCGCCGGAATAGGTCTGTTGTAACTGGAAAATATTAAATCGTATACCCTGCTGGGCAGCCACATCACCCTTGATGAGGATGTCGCTGGTTTCCCATTTTTTGTACCAAAGAGTTGAATGCTCCTGAAGCAGTCGGTCATAGCCCTTTTTAAAGGCGGCATGGAGAAATTTAGTTGCAGTTTCGGCCAGTTGGTTTTTGGCACAGTTTTCGGAAGAGAGATTCACCCCGAATTTCTCCAGCGTAAGTTTGTCTCCTTTTTTCAGATGAACGGAAACTAGGTTGGATACAAATTTCTCGCGCTCTTCTACGTCTGCGTGAAATCGTATCTGTTCTCCGTTTTTAAGTATTTTGAATTTCATCCCGGTGCATACCTGAAAGAATGTTTTCCTCACTTCAGCCGTGATATATCCTTCGCCCTGAGCTACCGATTTATTCACTTCATCCCAGAATTTTTCGTCATAATTGGCATCCGCATTGACGACATCAAAATCGACGTAGGGGGAAATCGTTATTTTTTCATCAAAGTTTAAGGCTTCCAGGCTATAGCGGATCGCTCCGATTTCTGACTGACCAATGCTGACGAATCGCTGAGCGGTTACCTTAACCTGTTTCCCATCTGCGAGTTCGGCAGTGAAAGTGCGGTTCAAAAGACCATTCATCATGTCCAATTCCCGCCTGAAATTCAAGATTTTACACTGATGAAGGTCAAGAACGATGGTGCCGATCCAAATATCTATGCCAATCCAGTTGGCAGCGTTGAGAACTTTGGCGAAGGATTCGGGATAACCGTTTTTCCACCATCCCACACGTGTTTTATCAGGATAATAGACTCCTGCGACATAACTCCCCTGTAGAGTCAGGCCAGAATATTTTTCTTCAAAGTTGGCCCGATGCCCCATACGCCCGTTGCCGAGGCTCATCAGGCTTTCGGTGATTTTATTTTGTTCGGGATGAAATTCATCTTCAATGATTTTCCATCCGTCATGTACGATGTAATCCTTCATTTTCAGTTCAATTAATGAATCTAATTAAGCTTTTAGCCATTGGCTTTTAGCTTTTAGCTTTCGCCTCACTCGTAGCCTGTAACCTGCAACTTTCACACGTACCATTTTGATACGAGTTCGTAGTCTAATTTTTTAAAGCCCGGGATAAAATGATCTGCAAAGGAGAGATCATCCGGAGAGCCTACACCTATCACCTTCATTCCTCCGTTCAGTGCAGCATCGATGCCGGCCTGAGCGTCTTCAAATACAAGGCACTGTTCAGGTTCAACTTTCAACAGTCTGGCGCAAGTCAAGAAGACTTCTGGGTCAGGTTTCGGGTTGGCCACGGCATTTCCATCCACAACCGCGTCGAATTTCTCCCTGATTTGAATTCTTTCCAAAATCAGTGGAGCATTTTTGCTGGCAGAACCCAAAGCAATGAGAATCCCATTGCTCCGGAGGTCGTCGAGGAATCGGGAGACGCCCGGTAATATTTCTTCATCCGTCATGTGACGGACAAATTCGAGGTAGCGTTCGTTTTTTCTTTCTGCAAGCAACTTCTTCTCATCTTCAGATTTCGTAACCTTTCCAATTTCGAGTAATATATCAAGAGAGCGCATTCTGCTTACTCCTTTCAGCCATTCATTTTCCTTTTCGGTAAAGTCGAATCCCAATTCCGCTGCCATCTCTTTCCATGCGATGTAGTGGTATTTGGCCGTATCGACAATGACGCCGTCCAGATCAAAAATGCAGGCTTGAATTTTCATTTTCAGATCTCTTTTGAATATTTATGTTCTTTGATAAACAGAACGGAAATGCCGGCGATAATCATACAGATGCCGGCGAGTCCAAGCATGTATACCGCATGTCCGCCCAACAATGAAAACAGCACACCACCCAGAAGTCCGGCAGTGATCTGCGGAATGGTGATGGTGGCGTTGAAAATGCCCATATAGACCCCCATTTTATCCGCCGGGAGTGAAGCTGACAACATTGCGTAAGGCATGGCCAAAATGGCGGCCCAGGCAATCCCGACTCCTACCATGGAAACTATCAAACCATACTGGTCTTTGACAAATACGATTGACAGCAGTCCCAATCCACCTGCGACCAGCGCCGAAAGATAAACCGGTTTCCGACCGTAGCGGGTGGCCAATCGTGCCATGACAAGGGAAAATAGTGCTCCAAAGACGCTGTAGGCTGCAAAGATAATACCTACCCAGTTTCCAGCTTCGTTATAAGCGGGTGAAGTTGCATCTCCCGGTAGGGTATTCCATACGTTTTGGGCAATGGCCGGAGTGGTATATACCCACATCATGAAGAGTGAAAACCAGGAGAAGAATTGCACAAACGCAAGTTGCAACATGGTCTTCGGGGTATCTTTCAAAAGAGTCAGGAACGAGCTTTTCTTCTTCTCCTCATCTTTCAGATTATTGTAAAGGGAATGCTCTTCCGGAGTATATTCTTTGGTGGTAAAGCTGGTCCAAAGAACAGTCAACAGCAATGCCCCACCACCAATGTAGAAGGCCCATATCACAGAGGAGGCAACTTTTTCACCTTCATGGGGGACATTGGAAACGCCAAGCCAGGTAAGCAAAAAGGGTAAAATCGATCCAACCACTGCACCGGAATTGATCAAAAATGCCTGTGTGGAAAAACCAACATTTCGCTGCTCTTCTGATACCATGTCGCCCACCAGCGAACGGAAGGGTTGCATGGTTACATTGAATGAGGTGTCCATAAGAAGTAGCATGGCCGCACCAAAAAACAAGGCGGGAACCAAATGGGTAAAGAATTCTGAATTGGGCATAAAAAACATTGCAAGCGCAGAGACGATGGCGCCTACCAGAATGAACGGGATCCTTCTTCCCAGTCGGGTCCAGGTTTTATCGCTGGAGAGTCCGATGATAGGTTGCACGATTAATCCTGCAAGGGGTGCTGCCAGCCAGAAATAACTCAGGTGTTCCACATCCGAACCAAGTGCAGAGAGAATCCTGCTGGTATTTCCATTTTGAAGCGAGTAGCCGATTTGGACTCCCATAAATCCGAAACTCATGTTCCAGATCTGCCAAAACGATAGGGTTGGTTTTTTTGCCATAACGATGAAATGTTTTAGATACCGCAGAGCCACTGATAGTCGGTTTAGCAAATGCGAACCGATTCAACAGAATGAACCCACGGACCTTTCAGATTAACAAAAGATCATGTGATGAAATGGCAATATATATCAAAGGGAAACCTCGTCCGGATGGACAAGGCTAGAAAAGGACTAAAAGAATGATTTCGGATACAAACGTATAAAAAAGAATTAATTAAAAAAGAATCTTTCTTATTTTTTTTATTTAAAAATGTACTCCTAGCTTTTTCTTCTTGTCGATTCACGAAGTACCAAATGCGTGTCAATGTACATGGTTTTGTGTTTGCCTTCAGGGGGTCTGGAAATCCGCTCGAGCAGGAGTTTGGCGGCTTCCACCCCCATCTCGTAACCATGCTGGTCAACAGAACTAAGCGTCGGGGTGGTGATATCTGAAAAGAATCCTGCAGAAAATCCGATGATGGCTACTTTTTGAGGAACGGCAATCGACATTCTTTGGAGCGTTTTCATGGCACCAATCGCAGTCATGTCATTGACGGCAAAAATGGCATCCGGTGGAGAGGGGAGGTGCATCAGATTCCTGGTGGCATCGCCGGCCAGTTCGAAGGAATCGGCAACAACGACCCAATCTTCATTGAAGGGAATTCCATGTTCCTTCAGTGCTTGTTTATACCCCTCCAACCGTTCAATCGCGATTCCAAGGGATTGTGGCGCAGCTAGATGAGCGATTCGCCTGCATCCTGTCTCGATAAGGTGGGTCGTGGCGTTGTAGGCGGCTTTACGGTCGTCGATAATGACCCGGTCTACATCCAGTCCTTCAGGCGCGCGGTCAAAGAAGACGATTGGCATCCCGTTTTCCTCAAGATTTTGAAGGTGGGTGAAATTATGGGTCTCTTTGGAAACAGAGATCAGAGCTCCTTCCACCCTGTTGGAGTCGAGGGCCTGGGCATTGATGACTTCACGGGCATAACGCTCATTGGATTGGCACACCATCACATTGTATCCGGCTTCGTATGCCACGTCCTCGATCCCGCTGATGACGGAAGAGAAAAAATAGTGCACTACTTCAGGAATGATGACTCCGATGGTATTGGTACGACTATTCTTCAGCGAGAGGGCGACTGCATTGGGTTTGTATCTAAGTTTTGCCGCAAGATCATTCACGGCATCTTTCGTCTCCCTGCTGATATCAGGATGATTTTTTAATGCCCTTGAAACCGTTGATGCGGATATATTCAGCGCTTTGGCGATGTCTTTGATCGTGACCGGACTACTCATGTACGACAAACGTTTGTTGGAATTTTTCGATGTTGCAAGGTAATCATATTTCAAATCATTTTCAAGATTTTTCGATAAGTACAAATCCGATTTCTTAAAAAAATACAACAAAACAAAAAATATGTTGTACAACATGTTTGATGCAAACGTGACCGCAAACGATTGCACTGCATTTTTTCTGAAAGATGTAAAAACGATAGATTAAATGATTGTTAAATTATCTTTATTTGCGCTCAGAAATGGTTTTAGAAAAGGCTAAAGGCACTAAACTGATTGATTTTCAACGTTCTTATTATTGTTAAAATAAACTAATGCTCAATGCATTATAGCCTCAAACCGTAATTTATGATCTTATAATTCGATTCGCAGGAATTGAGCATGTGAAAAACCTCTCTGAAGACTACCTAGTAGTGGACGAGATGCAAGAGAAATTACAAAAAGTCATTAATTAACTAAATTATCATCGAATGAAATTTGAATTAGCAAAGATGAAGATGCTTTGGTTTTTCCTTCTCGCGGTGTTTACACTGCCAGCATTTGCACAGGAAAAATCAATCTCCGGAACCGTTTCCGACGCTTCAAGCAAAGAGGCACTTACTGGTGTGACCGTCCAGGTGGAAGGTACTACCAATGGTGCTGCTACAGATTTTGACGGTAAATTTACCCTAAAAGTGAATTCCGGTCAGAAACTGGTATTCTCTTTTGTCGGTTACGTATCACAAACTGTTGTCATCGCGCAGCAAACCACCTTTAAGATTGCACTTGTTCCCCAAACACAAGGGCTTGACGAGGTTGTTGTGATCGGTTATGGTACTGTCAAGAAAAACGATGCAACAGGTGCTGTGAGCACCGTGAGTTCCAAGGATTTTATCAAAGGAGGAATCACTTCTCCACAAGATCTGATCGTTGGTAAAAGTGCCGGAACAGTTATTACGTCGGCAGGTGGGGCACCCGGAGCCGGGTCAACCATTCGCATCAGGGGTGGTTCCTCGATGTCGGCAAGCAATGACCCATTGATCATCATTGACGGATTTCCTGTCAGCAACTCTGGTATTTCAGGTTTGGCGAATCCGCTTTCCACGATCAATCCAAATGATATCGAAACTTTCACTGTGTTGAAAGATGCTTCTGCAACAGCCATTTACGGCTCCAGAGCTTCCAACGGGGTCATTCTGATTACCACCAAAAAGGGCGCTGCCGGTCAGGCCATGAAAATAGAGTACAATGGTTCTTATTCTGCGAATACCGTCCCTGCTTACATGGATGTTTTCTCCGGTGATGAGTTCAGGTCAATGTCGCTAGGTCTCGCATCAAAGAGTGCTGTTGGTTTGAATATGGGCAGTCTAAGCCGTCTTGGTAATCAAAATACCAATTGGCAGAAGGAGATTTATCAGACAGCAATGGCGCAAGACCATAACGTGAGTATGAGTGGAGGTATTAAAAATATGCCATACCGGGCATCTTTCGGTTATACTAACCAGGACGGTATCCTGAAAACAACCAACATGGAACGTACTACTTTGGCTGTTGGTTTGGATCCTTCGTTTTTTGAAAACGACCTGAAAGTTCATATCAACCTGAAAGGAAGTTACACCAAGCAAAATTTTGGAGATCAGGGCGCTGTTGGTTCTGCTGTTGCTTTTGATCCTACCCAACCGGTTTACAATAACAATAATAAATTTGGTGGTTATTACACCTGGATCAATCTTTCTGATGTATTGTCAAATGGTTCCATGGATCCGAATGGCAGTCCGAACCCGATTGGTGTAGCCAACCCTGTTGCTTTGCTTAACCAGACTGACAATAAATCCGGTGTTTATCGCAGTTTGGGAAATATTCAGTTTGATTATAAATTTCGTTTTCTCCCCGACTTAAGGATGAACCTGAATGCCGGTTACGATGTGTTTAAAACCAACGGGCACAACAATTCGCCGAACGATGCCGGTTTTACTTACAGAAATGGAATCGGAAAAATAAGCACCTACACCCAGACAGGAAAATCTACCTTGCTTGATTTTTATCTGAACTATACAAAAGACATCAAATCAATCAAAAGCAGGATTGATGCCACTGCAGGTTACTCCTGGCAGCATTTCTACAAGGACGGAACCTCCTTTGGCAGCAATGGTGACGGCACTCAGATTTCTGACAATAACTCGAAATTCATCAACGAGAATTATCTGATCTCCTTCTTCGGTCGTTTGAATTATACCTTACTGGACCGCTATTTGCTGACTGTAACCATTCGTGATGACGGATCATCCAGATTCGCCAGTGCGAACAGGTGGGGACTTTTCCCTGCTGCTGCCCTCGCATGGAAAATCAAGGATGAGTCGTTCCTGAAAAATGTGAATGCAGTTTCCGACCTGAAATTAAGATTAGGTTGGGGTGTTACAGGTCAGCAGGATATAGGAAGCGATTTTCCATACCTCCCCGTTTATCGTGAGAGTACAGCAACTGCCCAATATCAGTTTGGAAATACTTTGTATAAAACACTGCGTCCCAATCCATATGATGCCAACATCAAATGGGAGCAGACTACAACCTACAACCTTGGACTGGACTTTGGTTTCATGAAGAACAGATTAACAGGTTCTATTGATTTATACAAACGCGAAACGAAAGATTTGCTCAACTTTATTCCGATCGCTGCAGGTAGCAACTTTTCCAACTACCTGACAACAAACGTAGGTAATCTTGAAAACAAAGGATTTGAATTCTCTGTGAATGCTTTGATCATCTCTAAAAAAGACCTTACCTGGAATTTTGGTTTCAATGCTGCTTACAATGAAAACGTAATCACGAAGCTGACCAAAACGGATGATCCTAATTATACAGGTGTGGATGTTGGCACGATTGGCGGCGGTGTCGGTAACATGATCCAGAACCAGCGTGTCGGATTTCCATCCAACTCCTTCTATGTATTCCAGCAGGTTTACGGATCAAACGGAATGCCTATTGAAGGACTCTATGTGGATCGTACCGGAACAGGTGGAACAGTTACGAGTAACAATCTGAACAAGTACCATTATCAGAAACCCGCTCCAGACTGGACACTTGGTGTCAATTCCAGGTTCACTTACAAACAAATGGACTTCTCATTTTCCGGTAGGGCAAACATCGGAAACTATGTTTACAACAACGTAGCTTCCGGAGCTTTGTATTCAACCGTTTACAACCAGTCAGGGTTTTTCAACAATGTTCCGAAGCAGATTAATGACGCGAAGTTTACCAATACGCAGTATTTCTCCGATTTCTACATCGAGAATGCCTCTTTCTTTAAAATGGATAACATGAGTGTCGGATACAATTTCGATCAGTATGTCAAAGCAAGACTGAGCTTTACCGTACAGAATGCCTTCACGATTACAAAATACAAAGGACTGGATCCTGAGGTGAATGGCGGTATTGACAATAATTTCTATCCCCGTCCGAGAGTCTTTGTACTTGGCGTAAATCTTACATTCTAACTTTTTATTAAGAATACGACATGAAAATTTATACAATAAAATCATTAGCTGTCATCTTTGTCACACTGATGTTTACCTCATGTGTCAATGATCTGAATGTTACGCCAAAAGATCCCAATATCGTAACTTCGTTAACAGTTTACAGTACCCCCGGGGCTTACAAGGAGGGATTGGCAAAACTGTATGCTACATTTGCCGTTAGCGGGCAACAAGGTCCTGCGGGACAAGCAGATATTGCAGGTATTGATGAGGGTTTTTCCAATTACCTGCGTCAATACTGGAATGCTCAGGAATTATCGACTGATGAGGCTGTTATGG
The DNA here is from genome assembly GCA_037129695.1 of Prolixibacteraceae bacterium. Classification (GTDB taxonomy): domain Bacteria; phylum Bacteroidota; class Bacteroidia; order Bacteroidales; family Prolixibacteraceae; genus CAINVV01. The sequence continues at coordinate 8,818 of JBAXUL010000049.1, read as the reverse complement.
CATGGAACGATGCTTCAATCAAAGACTTCCATTGGCAAACCTGGGCTCCCAACGATGTATTTATCGCTGCGGTCTATTCAAGAATTATGTACACAGTTGCACTTTGCAACGAATACATCAGGGCAACAACCGGTAACACTGACGCTGAAATAGTAAAATATAACGCCGAGGCCAAGTTCCTTCGCGCTTTGGCTTACTACCATGCCATCGATTTATTCGGCAACCCGCCTTTTGTTACGGAAGCAGATGCACCCGGTGCATTTTTCCCAAAACAAACTACACGTGCAGCCTTATTTACCTACATCGAAACTGAATTGAAGGCCATCGAAAATGTGCTGGGTGCACCGAAATTTGAATATGCCAGAGCCGATCAGGCTGCTGCCTGGACGCTTTTGGCCAAGCTTTATCTGAATGCCAAAGTATATGTTGGACAGGATAAGAATGCTGAGTGTGCCACCTATTGTGCAAAAGTAATTGCAGCGGGCTACACACTGGCTCCAAAATATGCCAACAACTTCACTGCAGACAACAACCTCAGTCCTGAGATGATCTTTCCTGTCACATCGGATGGTCAATCCACACAAACCTATGGAGGTATGACCTATCTTGTTCATGCTGAAATCGGAGGTAGTATGCCTCCTGCACAGTTTGGTGTAGGTGGCGGCTGGGGAGGTATTCGCACCACAAGCGCTTTTGTGAGCAAATTTGCGGACATCACCGGAGCTACCGACAAAAGAGCGATGATCTGGACTGCCGGGCAAAAACTGGATATCAATGACATTGGTCAGTTTACAGACGGATATGCCATTACCAAATATTCCAATCTTACCTCTACAGGTGCAGCTGCACCTCATTCACATCCTGACTTCGTAGACACCGATTATCCTTTGTTCCGCCTTGCTGACGTTTACCTGATGTATGCTGAAGCTGTTCTCAGGGGCGCAACAACAGGCAACGCAACAGCAGCACTGGGTTATGTCAATGCCATCCGTACAAGAGCCTATGGTAATACCAATGGTAACATTACCTCCGCCCAGATGACACTTGATTTCATCCTGGATGAACGTTCAAGGGAACTGTATTGGGAAGGTCATCGCAGAACCGACCTGATCCGTTATGCTAAATTTACGGGAGGGGCTTACCTTTGGCCCTGGAAAGGAAAAGTTGCTGCAGGTACATCCACAGAAAGCTTCCGTGACCTGTATCCTATTCCTTCCAACGATTTAGGAGCTAATCCGACTTTAAAACAAAATCCTGGTTATTAATAAACTTCTAAATTTAAAGACAATGAATAAAAAAATATTTATATATCTGACTTTCATTGGGTTGATCGGACTTTTGTTTTCTTGCGAGAAGGAAGGTACAAAAGCAGTCCTATCAGACAACCCAACTGTTCCAACTATTGCAACTTTGCCCAACCTGACCCTCAAGCGGGCCAACGGGACCAATGTTCTGGAATTTGTTGGTACTCCATTTAATCCTGGATTTCAGGCTTCCGCAATGTATTACCTCGAAGCTTGTGCCAAAGGGAATAATTTTCAGGATGTCATCTCTATCATGAATGACAAACAGGATCTTTCTTTGAAAATTACGGTAGCTGACCTTGACGGACTCATGCTGAAAAAATATCCTGCTGATCAGGTTACTTCACTTGATTTCAGGATCAGGACTGTATTGTCACTCAGTAGTGGCACAGGTTCCTATGAATATAGTTCACCTGTCAAGTCCGGTGATGTCACTACCTATGGTCCTCCTACACTGGCATTCACAGTTGCAGGTAAATTGCAGGGGATTGTTTCTGCTGCCGATAATAAGTCCTATAAAGGATGGATTTATACCGACGGTACAGCTATCCAGCTCACCAACAATGATGACGGTAAAAAATATGGAGGTACACTGGCTGCGGGTGCTGTTTCATGCACGTTAACTGAAAACGGACCTGCAATTGCAATTCCTGCCGGAGCCTATAACATGGCAGCAGATATCAATACCGGTAAAATGGTGATGACACTTGCTGACGTCACTATAGGAATCATTGGCGATGCAGTTGGCGGTTGGGATAATGATACGAAGATGGTATGGAACTTTGCGGATCACACCTGGAATATTACCAAAGCTGTTACAGCAGGTGGTATTAAATTCAGGACCCACAACAGTTGGGCGGATGTAAATGTTGCCTACAATCCTGCCGGTCACAGTCTGAACAATTTGTATCAGAACGACGGCAAAACTGACAGCCAGAATATTGATGACATTGCTCCTGGTAAGTACATCATCAAACTTTATCTGGAAACATCCCCAATGAAGGCAGTTTTTACTCCAACCAATTGAACCGATAAAATTAATTTCTCATGAAAAGAAAAACATTATACAGAATATTGGCCGTCCTTGTTACTGCAAACATCTTTTTTGCAGCATGTACCAAGGAAACTGCGAATGTAAAACTGAGTCCGGCGCTCGCCACTTCTCAAACACAGAATGTCAAGTCGGATGCTGCTACCATCACCGGATTTGTGATTGCAGAGGGAGACGGGTTTGTTGAGAAAGGCGTAGTTTACAATACCGCACCTGCTCCAACAGTGTCGAATTCAAAGGCAGCCTATACTGCTGTCGGAACGACTGCTGCCTATAACGTGACATTGACGGGTCTTGCTTATGCAACCAAATATTATGTGCGTGCCTACGCAACCAATGCTGGTGGAACGATTTATGGCGATGAGCTAAATTTTACCACCCTGCCGGTTGTTCCGGTACTTACTACAGCTGCAATTACTGCAATTACAGGTAATTCTGCTGCTGGCGGTGGCAATGTAACCATCGGAGGTGGTGCTGAAGTAACTGTCCGTGGTATTGTTTTTGGTTTGAATCATAACCCGACAACCGCTGACACCAAAACTTCAGATTCAAAAGGTACCGGCGCATTTGTGAGCGCATTAGCAGGATTGAAAGGAAACAAGACCTATTATGTTCGCGCTTATGCAACCAACAGTGCAGGAACGGCTTATGGTCCTGAAGTATCCTTCACGACGCTTGTTGATCTGCCTGTTGTGACAACTACTGACGTTACAACTGTTACCAAAACAACTGCGGTCTCAGGTGGTGCCGTAACCTATGATGGAGGCGGTACTGTTTCAGCAAAAGGTCTTGCATGGGGTTTGACAGCCAATCCGACAATCGCCGGGAGTAAAATCGACGGAGGGAATGGATTGGGTGCATTTGTCAGTAATCTGACAGCATTACAGAAATTTGCGACCTACCACGTCCGTGCTTTTGCAACCAACAGTGCAGGTACTGCCTATGGTGCTGATATCACCTTCACGACGCTTGCCGATATTCTAACCTGGAATATTCCGGGTGACTACGTGGGTGCCAGTTATCCCGGTTCGACTTTTGCCGACTGGTCTCCGGATAAATCTCCTCAGGTTATCAGTACCATTGCAGCAGGTGACAAACTTGAAGGTTATGTTTACATGGCTAACGCATCCAACAACTGGAAATTTGCCTCGCAAGCCAACTGGAATGGTCCAAACTATGGTGACGACAACAAATCTGGAAAGTTAGATCCCAATGCTGGCAACAACATTGCTTCTCCTAAAGGATACTACAAATTGAATGTGGACGCCACTAAAATGACATACACTGCTGTAGCTACGGCATGGGGTGTGATTGGCGATGCTTCTCCGCAGAGCTGGAACGACGAAACGGCGCTGACTTACAGCCCGACTCAACGTATCTGGCAGGGTGCGATGCATTTAACCGCTGCTACTATTAAATTCAGGGCCAATCACGACTGGAACTACAATTACGGTAGCGACAAGGCAGATGGTACTTTGGGTGCCGGTGCTGCAAATATTCCTGTTTCATTGGAATCTGATTATACCATTACCATGGATTTGAGTCATCCGAATGCCTATACCTATTCTGTCAACAGATGGGGTGTAATTGGTGATGCAACTCCCGGAGGCTGGAGTACAGATACCAATATGACCTGGGACGCGGTTAAGGGTGTGCTCAAAGTTACCTTGAATCTGACCGTTGGTTCATTTAAATTCAGGGCCAACGACGACTGGGCAATCAATTATGGTGGGACCAACCTAGGCGCGCTTAATCCGGGTGGAGACAATATTCCTGTGACTGTTGCCGGGAATTACACACTGACACTTGACGTGCTCAAGGCAGTTCCTTCCTGCACAGTGACGAAAAATTAATTTTTGAAATAGCTTGAAAAAGGAGGGTGACTTTTACAGTGCCCTCCTTTTTATTTGATCCATTTTTGCTTAATTTCAACTTCTGTATTATACACATCTTTTCTCATGAGAACCCTAACCTTTCTGGTAGTTATGCTGGTATTTTCCCAAACCGGCATTTCACAGATAATTTCTTCATCCCCGGCTTTCCCCAGCGACCTTCAGCCGGTTACCATTAGTTATGACGCCACCAAAGGAACGGTAGGATTGAAGGATTATACCGGAGATGTGTATGCGCACATCGGGGTGATCACCGATAAAAGCACTTCAGTCTCCGACTGGAAATATGTTGTGGCAGCATGGGGAACCAATGTGGACAAGGCAAAGATGACACGCACGACAGCCAATAACTATCAAATAACTTTATCACCCAATATCAGGCAATATTTTGGTGTGCCTGCCGGAGAGATCATTCAGAAAGTGGCCTTGGTTTTCAGAAGCGGTGTCATGGTGAATGGCAGTTACCTGGAAGGGAAGGATACTGGCGGCAAAGATATTATGCTGGATGTGTATGGCGCAGGTTTTAATTTTATTATTCAGCAGCCAACCAAAAATCAGGTTTACCAGCCTTTTTCCAGCATCCCTTTCTCAGCTTCTTCCTCGGCTACCGCCGATCTTGAACTTTATCTCAACAACAAGAAGATTCTCTTTCTGACCGGAACATCCCTTTCTTATAACTTCAATATTGCCTCGGGGGATTATTGGATCAAAGCAAGGGCCATCACCACTGCAAAAACGCTGGAAGACTCAGTTTATGTTCATGTTCTGGGTACGGAGGTCAAAGAAACAAGGCCGGCCGGTGCCAGAAAAGGGATTAGTTATCCTGATTCTCAATCTGCCTTGCTGGTATTGTGGGCACCCTTGAAGCAGAATGTTTTCGTCGTGGGAGATTTCAACGACTGGCATCCTAATTCGGCTTCCAGAATGAAGCGTGATGGCGACTATTTTTGGCTGAAAGTAGATAAGCTCACCTCCGGCAAAGAATACGCTTTTCAATACCTGGTTGACGGTACCCTCAAAATTGCCGATCCTTATACCGACAAGATTCTGGATCCATGGAATGACCAGTACATTAACTCAGCCACCTATCCAGGCCTGATGGCTTATCCTACCGGGAAGACCGATGGCATCGTTTCTGTCCTTCAGCCCAATAAAACCAAATACAGTTGGAAGGTTACCCAATTTACACCTCCTGCCTCAGATACCTGTGTCATTTACGAAGCCCTCGTACGGGATTTTGACACCAAACACACTTTTGGAGGTGTAGTAAGTCATCTTGATTATCTCAAGGATTTGAAAATTAATGTATTGGAATTAATGCCGGTCAGCGAATTTGAAGGCAACAGCAGTTGGGGCTACAATCCCTCTTTCTATTTTGCCACAGACAAATACTACGGTCCTTCCGATGAATTAAAAAAACTGGTAGACCAATGCCACCAGCGCGGTATTGCGGTGGTGATGGACCTGGTGTTGAACCACTCCTATGGACAGAGCCCTTTCCTTCAGCTCTATTTTGACGGGGCCAAACCGACCACTCAAAATCCATGGTACAATGTGAAAAGCAATTTTATGAATCCGGATGCGCAATGGGGATACGACTTCAACCACGACAGTCAGGCAACCCGGGAACTGGTCGACAGCGTTGCTTCCTACTGGATGAGCGAATTCAAAATCGATGGCTTCAGGTACGATTTTACCAAAGGATTTTCCAACAATATCAAGGATGCTACTTCCGATTCTTGGGGGAGCAAATACGATCCGCAACGAATTTACAATCTCGAACGGATGGCCGGTGAGGTACGGAAAAGGAAACCGGGAGCTCTGGTAATTTTCGAACACCTTTCCGATAATGCCGAAGAGAAGGAACTGATAGAATCCGGCAATGGAATACTTCTGTGGAGTAACTCCGCATACAGCAGTGCTCTGGCTGCCATGGGTTACACCGACAACGGCTCTTCAGATCTTAGCTGGGCCAGCTACACCGGCCGCAAGTGGAACACTGCCGCAGCAGTCGGGTACATGGAAAGTCATGACGAGGAGAGAATGGCTTTCAAATGCATCACTTCCGGGAATTCATTGGGCAGCTACACCATCAAGGACAGCACGACTGCCTACAAAAGGGCAGCTCTTACTGCCGCACTATTTATGCCGATCCCGGGACCGAAAATGATCTGGCAATTCGGTGAACTCGGCTATGATTATTCCATTGATAACGGTGGACGATTGGGGGAGAAACCAGTGCGTTGGGATTATGTCGACAAACCGGCCCGCACCTATCTTTTCAGGGTAATGGCCAAACTTTTTTACCTGAAGAAAACCTATCCGATTTTCAGAACCACGGACTTTACCTATGACCTCACCGGAGGATTAAAATGGCTCAAGTTGAACCTGAATGGAGAGAATGTCATCGTATTAGGAAATTTCGGAGTTGCTTCGGCACCACTCAACATTCAGTTTCAGAAAGCCGGAACCTGGTATGAGTATTTTACCGAAACGACATTTCAGGTTACCAATACCAGTCAGAGTATTGTACTGGCACCTGGTGAGTACAGGCTCTATTCGACCCAGAATTTTTCCAGACCCAATATCGTCACTGAGGTAAATGTGCTGCCCAAACCTGAAACAGGGTTTGTCGTGTGGCCCAATCCGGTGAGTGAAACGATGCAGATTTCGTCTTCTGTGCCACTCGCCAGAATCCTTATTTATTCGGTAGCCGGTTTAAAAATGAAGGAATTCAATCTCTCTGCTGCCGGAGCCTCTGCGCAGGAAATATTTTTGGGAGACCTATTGAGGGGAAGCTATGTGATTCAGGTTATCGACCAAAAAGGGAAAATGGAATCCAGGAAAATTGTCAAATATTGATTAAGTAATTCGACGATTCGATAATGGATTTAATTTGCTGATGTGTTGTTCCTTTTAGTTCGGCCCCCTGGCCCTTTTGCCCCTTCAATATTTTCTGGACTATCATCGTACCACAATACTCTTGATGTTCACAAACTCCCGGATTCCCATGTAGGATAATTCCCTGCCGTACCCGCTCTCCTTGATCCCTCCGAAAGGCAGACGGGGATCCGATTTGACGAAATCGTTCACAAAGACGCATCCTGCTTCCAGCCCTTTCTCCGCGAGCATTTTGCCTTTGGAGAGATCCCCGGTAAAAACTCCGGCACCCAGTCCAAAAACTGTGTCGTTGGCAATTCTGATTGCCTCTTCAATGGTTTTGAACCGAAACAATACGGCTACGGGTCCAAACAACTCTTCGTGGTAGGCTGGCATCCCCGGTGTCACATCTTCCAGCACGGTAGGCGGATAAAAAGCGGCATTACCTTCAGGGATAAAGCCACCCAGAAGTACGGTCGCACCCATCTGGCGACTCGTCTCTACTTGCTGGTGCAGTTCGTCGCGCAGGTCTGTGCGGGCCAATGGGCCAATGGTCGTTTGAGCATCGAATGGATCTCCGAAAACAGACTGTGCCATCAGCCTGACAAATTCAGTTTTGAACGCTTCATATACCTGTTCGGCTACAATAAACCTCTTGGCCCCGATGCAACTCTGGCCGGCATTCAGCAGTCTGCTCGTTACGCACAACCGGGCTGCTGATTGAATATCTGCATCTTCAAGGATCAGGTAAGGATCACTGCCCCCAAGTTCGAGGACGGATTTTTTGAGTGAGGCGCCTGCTGCTGATGCAACGGCTTTGCCTGCCGGTGTGCTGCCGGTTAGTGTTACGGCCTTGATCCGCGGATTTTCTACAACTGCTTGCACCCCGGAGGAACTGACGAGCAAGGTTTTGAATACATTCTCAGGAAAGCCGGCTTCTCGCACCATATTTTCAATGGACAACGCGCAACCGGATACATTGGAGGCATGTTTCAGGATTCCGGTGTTGCCGGCCATAAGCGCCGGTGCCAGAAAGCGGAATACCTGCCAGAAAGGAAAATTCCAGGGCATCACAGCCAAAATGGTGCCAATAGGCTGATAAGAAATATAAGCTTCTGTTGCTTCAGTTTGGACAGCTTCATTTTTCAGGTAGGATTCGGCGTTTTCTGCGTAATAGCCGCAAACCATGGCGCATTTGTCGATCTCACCCCTGGCTTCGCGCAGTACTTTTCCCATTTCTGAAGAGATCAGGGAAGCCAGCGATTCCCTGTTTTGTTCCAGTTTTGCCTGCAGGTTCTTCATCAAAAGTGAGCGTTGCGCAAAACTTGTCAGCCTCCATTTCAGGTAGGCGGAATTCACCAGTTCGACAATGGTTTCCGCCTCCAGGGTTGTGTATTCACGGTAGGTTTGGATTATTTCACCAGAAAAAGGATTGATGGATTGCATAGGAAAAGTTGTTTATTCAAAATTAGTTCATTTTCGGAAAAGAAACCGAAAATTCGTTATTGATATAAAAAGGGGGTAACTTTAGGTATAGGTTTTGTTTTTGACAGGCCGCACCTCCGGTGCTCATAGATCTTTTGGACGGACATTTCTACAAGCAGATCGCACCTCCGGTGCTTAAAGATTTTCGAATATGAAATTCTATGTACAGATCGCACCTCCGGTGCTCATAGATCTTTTGGACGGGC
>JBAXUL010000048.1:0-27855 GCA_037129695.1 Prolixibacteraceae bacterium | reverse complement strand
ATTTGAACCTATGAATTAATTTTTAAATCATTAATATTCAAATGTTTAATTCAGCAACATACAAATGAAACGAGCATGGGCCAATCCCACAAAAGGCGATGTAAATTCAGCTGCGAGTTCCATGAGTACTTACATATATTCAATAATTTAACTAATATATTACGAGTGAAACGAGCATGGACTAGGTCGCCAAAAGGCGCTGTAAATCAATTTACGAGTTCCATACGTACGAACAGATATTCAATTATTTACCTATAATATTTACGTATGAAAATAAAAATATTCTTGCTTTTATTTTTTGTATTTTCCATCAATCTTTTCGCACAACCGGTCGCTCCTGCCCTTTCGTCTCCGGCGAATGCAACCATTTTTTATGTTGGTTCCACCATTAATTTCTCATGGACTTCCGTGACTGATGCAATTTCCTATGATGTTGAATTTGATACTGGTACCGGTTATATTTTTCTTACCAACGTAACTGCAACAGGTTACAGTGTAACGCTTTCTGCCTCCAATACCGGCCCACACACCTGGCATGTAAGAGCCAGAACAGCTACTTCTGCAGGACTTTGGTCCTCCATACAAAATTATACTGTCATCGGTGTTCCCACAATTCCAACTACGGTTAGTCCTGCTATATCAACGAACATAACTTACAATACGGCAACAAATTTCAACTGGAATGCTGTTGCCAATGCAACTGGCTACAAAATTCAATTTGACAATGATACCCCGATTGTCGTTGCAGGGACTTCCTATCCGGGCACTTTTGCAATTCTTGGTATCCATAGCTGGAAAGTTCTCGCTTCCAACCCTGCTGGTGAAAGTGACTGGAGCTTGTCAAAAAATTTCACGGTAGTACTTGGAGCACCCTCCCTCACCTCACCTGCTAATACCCTCACGGCCTATGTGGGATCCACTATTGACTTCTCCTGGACACCTGTAAGCGGGGCTACTTCCTATGATATTGAATTCGATGCAGGTCTGGGAATTGCTTCCCTGAGCAACCTTTCCGCCACAAATATGAGTCTCTTGCTCAATGCATCTGCTGTCGGTCCACATACCTGGCACGTCCGCGCAAGGAATGGCACCTTTCTTGGCAACTGGTCAGGATCGAGAGCATATACTACTGTTGGTATTCCTGCTATTCCCACTACCAATAACCCACAAAACGGCTCCACTGTTAACTATAATTCTAACGCGAATTTTTCGTGGAATACTGTTGGAAGTGCCACCAGTTACCAGATTCAGTTTGATGCCGAAGCACCGATTACAGTCACCGGAAACTTCTATTCACGTACCTTCAGCACTTTCGGCAGTCACACCTGGAAAGTACTTGCATCCAACGATGCAGGCGAAAGCAATTGGAGTTCCTCAAAAACCTTTACCGTAGCGCTTGCTGCACCACCACTCAACTCACCTGCCAATGGATCTACCTCCTACGTAGGAACGAATTTGGGATTCTCGTGGACTTCTGTTCCTGGAGCTACATCCTATGACTTCGAAATAGATGGAGGACTTGGCTCAGCATCGCTTACAAATGTCACATCCGTCAGCTTTCAAAAAGCACTTATCCAAACATTTGTAGGACAGCACACCTGGCATGTGCGTGCCGTCAATGGATCTTCAACAGGCCAATGGTCACAAACATTTTCTTTTGTAGTTGCCGGAATTCCAGCCACACCGGTAACAGGAAATCCACCCAATGAATCAACAGTTACCTATGAAGTCGCTTCAAATTTTTCATGGAATCAGGTTCCATATGCATCCAGTTACCAGATTCAGTTAGATTCAGAGGTTCCTCTGACTGTCACCAATAATTCCTATTCGCACACATTCAACACCTTGGGAAATCATACATGGAAGGTAAAAGCAATTAACGCTGCCGGGGAAAGCAGCTGGAGTAATACAAGCAACTTCACTGTTGTTCTGGGTATTCCATCCTTGTCATCACCTGCAAATGCAGCCTCTTTCTATGTTGGCGAGACAGCCAGTTTTTCGTGGTCATCTATTGCCGGTGCAACGTCCTACGACATTGAATTTGATACCGGACTTGGAACTGTTACGCTATCCAATGTGAACGCAATTAGTATGAATGTAGCCCTCACAGCTACTCAGGCAGGCACTCACACCTGGCATGTCCGTGCCAAAAACGGTTCAACCAATGGCGCATGGTCTGCCATGAGGACGATTACAATAATAGGTATTCCGGTTATTCCTACAACTACCACTCCCACTAGTGGTTCGACCATCTATTACGACAATGCGACCAACTTCTCCTGGAATGGGGTTCCAAATGCCACAAGCTATAAAATTCAGTTCGATTCAGAAGCACCGATTACTGTTTCAGGGACATCCTATACTCGTACCTACAGCGCTTTGGCCAGCCATACCTGGAAGGTGCTTGCCTCCAATGATGCAGGAGACAGTGGTTGGAGCAGCACAAAAACTTTTACCGTTGACCTTGGTATACCTTCCTTGTCATCTCCTGCAAACGGTTCAACGGCATTCATCAATACAACGCTAAACTTTACATGGACATCAGTCGCAGGTGCCATTTCATATGACATAGAGTTTGATGCCGGTCAGGGTGCAGTTTCACTGACCAATGTTACTGTGACAAGCAAGGTATGGGCACTCGTTGCTGCCAGTGTTGGAAATCACTCCTGGCATGTTAGGGCCAGAAATGGTGCAGCTGCAGGCCAGTGGTCCCAAACCAGAACATTTACTGTGGCAGGAATACCTGGAGTTCCTGTCCTAACAAATCCACCTCCCGAAGGAACAGTCGCTTATAGTGTGCCGGCTTTTTTTGCCTGGAATCCTGTTCAGAATGCAACAGGTTACCTCATTCAATTTGATTCTGAAACACCAATCTCTGTCTCCGGAACTAATTTTCCGAGGACTTTTAGTACTTTGGATAGTCACTCCTGGAAAGTAAAGGCGATCAACGCAGCGGGAGAAAGTAACTGGAGTACGGTCCGTAATTTCACAGTTGTTCTTGGAACACCAAATTTGACATCTCCCGTTAACGGCTCTATTGAATATGTTGGTTCAACCATTGAATTTTCATGGACCTCAGTAGCAGGTGCTTCTTCTTATGATGTTGAGTTCGATGCCGGTCTTGGATATGCCTACCTGACAAATGTATCCGGCACAACCCTGAACATGCCACTAACCAACTCTAATGTGGGAACGCATTCATGGCATGTCCGTGCAAAGCTTGGTACATCCACAGGCTCATGGTCGGGATCCCGTGCTTACCTGGTTGCCGGGAAACCAGCGGTACCAGTAGCGATAAGTCCACCAAACGGCAGTTCAATATCCAGTGAACAGAATGTCCTGTTTTCATGGAGTTCTGTTCCCAATGCAACCAGTTACAAAATACAGTATGACTCGGAAACACCCATTGACATATCCGGAACAAACTATACCCGGTCGTTTACCACACTGGGAAATCATACCTGGAAAGTGCTGGCATCCAATGATGCAGGCGACAGCAACTGGAGCTCCGACAATCTATTTACTGTTGAATTGGGTATTCCTACGCTGACTTCCCCTGCCACTGCAACCACCTATTATGTCGGCTCAACCATCAATTTTTCATGGACACCTGTAACTGGTGCTACATCCTATGAAATCGAATTCGATGCCGGATTGGGCTATGTTTCTTTAACCAATGTATCAAGTGCAAGTTTAAATCAGGTATTGACAGTTATCAACGCCGGATCACATACCTGGCACGTACGCGCGAAATCCAGCACATCGGTAGGTTCATGGTCCGTTTCAAGAACGTATCAGGTTTTCGGAACACCTTCAGTACCTGTATTGATTGCTCCTTCGGATAAGTCAACCATCCCATACGATACGCCATTCAATTTCACATGGGGTGCGGTGGGCAGTGCTTCTGGTTATCAGATTCAGTTTGACTCGGAGACTCCGATCAACGTTTCAGGTACTTCTTACAGCCGTTCATTCAGCATTCAGGGAAATCATACCTGGAAAGTCCTGGCTATCAATGCTGCCGGAAAGAGCGAATGGAGCTTTATCAACACTTTCTCAATGGCACTTGGCGTACCAACTTTGAACACTCCTGCAGATGCTGCATCCTTTAATGCCGGGGCAACAATAAATTATTCGTGGACAAGCGTGACCGGCGCCACCTCCTATGATGTTGAATTTGACAGCGGAACCTCGTCCGTTTCCCTCAGCAACGTAACAGGTACAAGTACAAGTTTGGTAACAACAGTGAGCAATGCCGGAATACACACCTGGCATGTTCGTGCCAGGCTAAACACAACAACCGGAGATTGGTCAATATCAAAAATTTACACGATCTACACCATTCCAGCCATTCCTGCACAAGTAAGTCCTGCAGCCAATGAAACAATTTTCTGCAGTACCCTGTTTACCTTCACCTGGAACATGGTAGCTGGAGCAACAGCTTACAAAGTTCAATTTGATGCTGAAACTCCTGTAACGGTAACAGGCACATCTTATGCCAGATCGTTCAGTTCAACTGGACTGCATACCTGGAAAATACTGGCAACCAATACTGCCGGTGAAAGTGCCTGGAGTCCTTCCGCACCATTTAATGTTGACCTTGGAATACCCGCCTTGTCTGCGCCGGTTAATGCCTTTACCTATTTTGTCGGTTCAAACATCACCTTTTCATGGACACCTGTTTCATGCGCCAATTCTTATGATATCGAAATTGATGCCGGTTTACCAACTGCCTCGTTGTCTAACATTCCAGGAACAAGCCTGAATTTACAAACAGACTTAAACACCACTGGTAACCATACCTGGCATGTTCGTGCCAGACTTAATAATACGAATGGTACATGGTCCTCATCGCAAACCTATTCAGTGATGGGGATACCCGCTATTCCGGTATTAAACAGTCCTGCCAATGGCGCTACCCTTTACAGCGAATCAGTAAACAATTTTACTTGGAATGCCGTCGCGAATGCAACCGGGTATCAAATTCAGTTCGATACAGAGACTCCTGTTTCGGTGACCGGAACTACTTTCTCAAGGAACTTCGATACATCAGGAAATCATACCTGGAAGGTGTTGGCAACCAATGCGGCAGGAAACAGTGATTGGAGTGCGCCAAGGACCTTTACAATGGTATTTGGTTCACCGATAGCTCAAACCAGAGTATTGTCAATCACACCGGATAATTCATGGAATTACGGGATTGTAACTGTCAACAACACCAATACCAAAATCTTCAGTCTTCAAAATTCAGGGAATGCCACCATCAAAGTCTCCGGACTTGCACTGACAGGCATAAATTCCAATCAATATGCCATCTCTGATCCTTCTGCAACAACTTTTGATATTGTTCCCGGAGGTACTGTGCTGGTTAGTGTTGGGTTTAAACCTACGACTGAAGGGCTAAAGAATGCATCACTCACGATAACGAGTAATGCAGACAATGCTTCTCCATCGAAAATCATGACAATTAGCGGAACCGGCACACTTCTGCCCACAAAAACACTCTCGATCAACCCTGATGTTCTCTACGATTACAGTAATGTTGTTCTTGGTACAACAACGGATAAAATCTTTGTTGCTCAAAACATCGGAACAATTGTTTTGAACGTACAGGCAATCACGCTTTCCGGTGTTAACGCGGATCAGTACACTGTCCTTTCACCTGCAGCCTCCTTCGACCTGCAGCCAGGTGGAATTAAAGAGATTACGGTGAGATTTAAACCTTCAGCAATTGGAATTAAAACTGTAAATCTGGTACTATCCAACAATTCAGACAATGCATCACCTTCCAAACAAATAACCCTGAATGGAACAGGTGTAACTCAACTCATTGTTGCACTGCCAGTTCTTACAACTACCTCAATTTCAGGGGTGACATCCGTTTCTGCGATCGGAGGCGGCAACGTAACTTCAGATGGGGGCGGACTCGTTTATTCGAAAGGAATATGCTGGAGCAAGAACATAAATCCTACAATTTCAGATTCAAAAACAACAGATGGTACGGGTACCGGATCATATATCACCTATTTGACCGGACTGTCTTCCGCTACGAGTTACCATGCCAGAGCCTATGCAACTAATGCAGCCGGAACTTCATACGGTGCAGACGTGCAGTTTACCACCCTGGCTTTGCCAACAGTTTTTACGGTTCCAGTCAATTCAATTGGATCCTTATCTGCCTTCAGCGGTGGAAATGTTACGGCTGACGGAGGTTCTGCTGTAACTTCCAAAGGATTGTGCTGGAGTACAAAGGCGAATCCAACAATATCCGATTCAAAAACAACGGATGGAGCCGGTATAGGTGCATTTACAAGTAATCTAACCGGTTTGACATCTGGAATGATCTACCATGCAAGAGCTTATGCGAGCAACGCCATCGGAACATCCTATGGTGAGGAGATCCTGTTTACAACGCTGTCAATGGCTATTGTCACTACATCATCCGTCAAGACGATCTCTTCAATTACAGCTACGGGTGGTGGCATTGTTACCGCAGATGGAGGTGCCAATGTGGTGGCAAGAGGGGTGTGCTGGAGTAAATCTGAAAATCCAACGATATCGGATTCAAAAACGACGGATGGAGCCGGTACCGGTACGTTTACAAGCAATATGACCGGGCTGGTTGCAGGCACGACTTACCATGTCCGAGCTTTTGCCACCAATTCAGCGGGAACCTCCTATGGAGCAGATATCCTGTTCGTTACACCAACGCTCGCTACTGTTTCCACAATTTCTGCTTCAGCAGTTTCTTCAACAACCGCATTGGGAAAAGGCGATGTGACTTCAGATGGTGGTTCACCGGTTATCCAAAAGGGTTTCTGCTGGTCTGTTTCGGCCAATCCTACCTTTGCTGATACCAAAACTACCAATGGTTCAGGTACAGGCTCTTTCTCCGATATAATTGCCGGATTGAGCCCGGGATCCACTTACCATGTCAGGGCATATGCAGTCAATTCAGCGGGAACTTCCTACGGAACGGATGTCTTGTTCACGACCACGACAACTGCCACAGTCATAACTTCTTCAGTTTCGGCGACTGATAATAATTCAACAACGGCAAATGCAAAAGGAAATGTTGCGTCAGATGGTGGAGCTACCGTTTCTGAAAAAGGGTTTTGCTGGGCAATAACTTCCAATCCAACTGTGGGTGATTCAAGAACAACCGATGGAAACGGTATCGGCACTTTCTCAGATATGATTACCGGACTAATACCCGGAACTGCATATCATTTAAGGGCATATGCCATTAACTCAGCTGGCACCGCTTACGGAACTGACCTAACATTCATCACCTCAGTCAACAATGGATTATACAACATCAATAATTTTTACCAGGTTTATCCAAATCCGACACATGGAAACATTACCATTAAAAGCAAGGAGGAAATTCCTGTTGAAATGTCAGTCTATTCGACAGAAGGTCATTTGATCAGAAAAAGTAAGTTAAGCAAACAAATTACTGATATGAATCTTGATCTGGTTAAAGGCGTTTATGTGATTGTCCTGAAATGTGAAAAAGCAACAGGATCTTATAGAATAATAATATTGTAAATAGAGTTATAATCAAAAAAACCTCACTCCTGCAAAGAAGTGAGGTTTTTTTGTCGATAGACCATCGACAAAAGTCATGTTCAAATAGATATCTTCAGGTACTCAATAACTCCTTATTGACATCTGTGAACAAAATAAAACCCCTGTAAATTGAGTATTTACAGGGGTTTTATAGCGAAGAAAATTCGTCAGTTGACATAATCCACCAACCACGTACTTAGTTTTTTTCTTGTAAAGAAGATTCGGCTTTTGACCGTTCCCAGAGGAAGATCAAGTTTTTCAGCAATTTCCTTGTATTTGTAGCCGGTTAAAAAGAGCTGGAATGGTTCCCTGAACTCGTCTTCCAAAAGATTAATTTTTTTATATATCTCCTTTTCTGCGTGTATCGATTCAACGGACGGATAAAAATCATCTTTTGAAAATGACATTTGCATCCTGTTTGACTGACTCTCCAAAGTCGTTTTTGCCTTTAAATTTCTTCTGTATTCGTTGATGAAGGTATTTTTCATGATGGTGTAAACCCATGCCATCAGGTTGGTATCTGAAGAAAATTTACTTTGGTAAGTTAATGCCCTGAGATAAGTCTCTTGCACCAGATCGTGGGCCTTGTCTGAATTGCTGGTCAAACTGAGTGCAAAATAGTACATTTTATTCTCCAGGCTTGTCAGCGAATTTTGAAATTGAATTGTTGTCATGGTCTGATTGTTCGGTTAACTGATTAAAAAGGGTCTTTCACTGATCAAACAGTGCTTCAAAGATATCAAATGAAATGAACAATCCAAACTTATTTAAGCAAACACATGCAATTCTTTTAACTCATTCTAAATAATAAAAATCATAATATGCAGAAAATCAATGCTTTACAATAGTATATTATGTTAATTATAAATTGTGAATTGTATGTTTTTGTGTATCAAATATATGTTTTGAATTATCAAACTATCATTATTGATGATCTAATTAAATTTCGAATTTCAAAATAGTTTAATATGATCGGTCAGCTTTTCCCGTATTATCCTATTTTTTATTCCAGTACTTTTTGGCCTTCTTCGTCCATTTGGATATTCATTTGAACAAGGGTAAAGGTATTTTCTTTACCAGGCATGTGAAATCAGTGAAAAGGTAAAAGCAATGGGGTAAACTGCGGAGATAGTTGTAATGGAAATGACTTCATTGAAGGTGATGATTTGAATGACAACCAACTGAAACCTCCAGTTTGGAGACATGGCAGGAGGCAAGTAAAAATGGCTCAACAATCACTTCCCAATGACGTTGAATTTGATTCATTATTAAATAGTTACAACATGATCATGTTCAATCAAATCCCTTCTCCCCTACCCTGCGTATATGCGAGAAATAGTCATTTTGTCACAATCCTGGCGGTGTGGTAAAAATGATTATCAATAAAAAAAGAGTTTGATGAAACAAAATTCATCAAACTCTTTTTTTATCTGTTTAGGTAAAACTCACCTATTTTCTGATAGGTGCCCTGTGCTGACTTTTAGTGCTGTATTCTATTAATCGAGCTCCAGATCAATATCTGTCAATTCATACCAGGGCAATCCATGAATATTCAAAGCCTTCATGAAAGGATCCGGATCAAATTCTTCTACATTGAACACACCCGGCTTTTTCCATTTTCCTTCCAGAAACATCATTGCTCCAATCATTGCCGGTACACCTGTAGTAAAACTGATCGCCTGGGTACCTGTTTCAGCATAAGCAGCCTCATGACTGCAATTGTTATAAACGTAATAGGTTTTTTCTTTCCCATCCCGGATGCCCCTGATACGGCATCCGATGGATGTTTCACCGGTATAATTCACTCCCAGTTCTTCGGGCTTGGGTAAAACAGCCTTAAGAAACTGTATGGGAACAATTTCTTTACCTTCATAATTGATCGGTTGAATTCCGGCCATGCCGATATTTTGAATTACACGAAGGTGAGTTAGGTATTCCAAACCGAAAGTCATCCAGAATCGTGCTCTTTTGATCGTCGGAAAATTCTTGACCAGTGATTCCAACTCTTCATGGTAGATCAGATAAGATTCTTTTTCTCCGATTCTTGGGTAAGATAATGGTTGGTGAATTTCGTGAGGTTCAGTCATCACCCATTCCCCATTTTCCCAATATTTCCCTTTTTGGGTAACCTCCCTGATATTGATTTCGGGATTGAAATTGGTAGCAAATGCCTTCCCATGATTCCCTGCATTGCAATCAACAATGTCAAGATATTGGATTTCATCGAAGTGATGCTTAGCTGCATAGGCAGTATATACTCCTGAGACTCCCGGATCAAAACCGCACCCAAGAATGGCAGTAAGCCCGGCTTTCTTAAACCTATCCTGGTAGGCCCATTGCCATTTGTATTCAAATTTAGCCTCATCCAAGGGTTCGTAATTGGCGGTATCGAGGTAGGAAACCCCGGTTTCCAGACATGCATCCATGATGGTTAAATCCTGGTAAGGCAGCGCAACATTCACCACAAGATCCGGTTGAAAAGACCGGATTAATTTTACCAGTTGCGGAACGTCATCCGCATTTACTTCTGCTGTTGTCAGATTTTTGCTTCCAATTCTTTCTGCAATTTTGTCGCATTTTGACTTGGTTCTGCTGGCAAGCATAATTTCAGTAAACAGTTCCGGAAGTTCAGCCATTTTATGTGCGACAACCGTGCCAACACCGCCGGCACCAATGATCAATACCTTTCCCATTTTATCAATTATTTTTGGTTAAGTGTACTTTACTAAATTTCAAGCAATTAAAATTTGAAATCGTCAAAGTATCTCATTTTATTCAAGGTGGATTTTATTTCAAGGGATCCTGAAAATGCAGAATCCGGAAAAGAATCAAAACAGGTTCCGGAATAAATCCGCAATTATTAAACCATTGAAGATGAATCAACAAGTACCACAATTTTATTGTTACGTACTTCAGCTACTCCGCCGCTAATTTCAAAATAGGAGACATTTCCGCTTGCGTCCTTAACTTTGATTTTTCCCTCAATCAAAGTAGAGATGATTGCGGAGTGATTCATCAAAACTTCAAAATAGCCGGCAGTTCCGGGAAGTTTAACCAGATCAGCTTCCCCGGAGAAGAGTTTTTTTTCGGGCGTAATGATTTCCAGAAACATATTGTAGTTTTTCGATCAGTACAAAAGCGATTATTTGGAAGGAGCCAGCAACTTTTCCCCTTTTTCAATGGCATCTTCTATGGTTCCAACCATATTAAAGGCAGTTTCAGGGTACTGGTCTACTTTCCCATCCATGATGGTATTGAATCCTTTGATAGTATCTTCGATGGAGACCCATATACCTTTCATTCCGGTAAATGCTTCTGCAACATGGAATGGCTGCGAAAGGAATCGCTGTACCCTTCTGGCGCGGTGAACAATCAGTTTGTCTGATTCAGACAGTTCATCCATACCGAGAATGGCAATGATATCCTGGAGTTCTTTGTATCTTTGAAGTAACTCTTTAACTCTCAGTGCTGTATTATAATGTAAGTCTCCAATGACCGCTGGAGACAAAATTCTTGATGTAGAGGTCAAAGGATCCACTGCAGGATAAATACCCATTTCGGATACCTTTCTATTCAAAACTGTAGTGGCGTCTAAGTGTGAAAAAGTAGTAGCCGGTGCAGGGTCCGTCAAGTCATCTGCAGGTACATAAATCGCCTGAACCGAGGTAATGGAGCCATATTTGGTCGAGGTGATCCGCTCTTGCATCAAACCCATCTCTGTGGCCAGAGTCGGTTGGTAACCAACAGCAGAAGGCATACGGCCCAAAAGGGCAGAAACCTCAGAACCTGCCTGGGTAAACCTGAAAATATTATCAACGAAGAACAGAATATCGTTCCCCTTGCCTTTTTTATCTCCGTCCCTGAAATATTCAGCCACACTCAATCCGGATAAAGCAACCCTTGCACGTGCACCGGGTGGTTCGTTCATCTGACCAAACACGAGTGTAGCTTTGGATTTAGCCAATTCAGTCTTGTCAACAAGAGAAAGATCCCATCCACCTTTCTCCATATCCTCCTTGAATGCATCTCCATAGCGGATAACTCCTGATTCGATCATTTCCCGGAGAAGGTCATTTCCTTCACGGGTTCTCTCTCCAACGCCGGCAAAAACGGATTGTCCGTCATATTTTTTAGCCACATTGTTGATCAGTTCCATGATCAAAACCGTCTTTCCAACACCAGCACCACCGAAAAGTCCGATTTTACCCCCTTTTGAATAGGGCTCCAATAAGTCAATAACTTTGATACCAGTGTACAAAATTTCTTGTTCTGTCGACAGATCCTTATATTTAGGAGGCTGATTATGAATCTCGTAAGTCTGATCTTTCGGAATCGCGCCAATACCGTCAATCCCTTCCCCGATCACATTTAAAAGTCTTCCCTTAATTTGATCACCAACAGGCATTGAAATGGCTTTTCCGGTAGTAAAAACTTTCATTCCCCTGGAGAGGCCATCAGTAGAGTCCATGGCAATCGTTCGAACGGTATGTTCCCCAACGTGTTGTTCACATTCGAGAATCAAAACCTGACCGTTTTCCCTTGGTACCTCCAAAGCTTCATAGATCTTGGGTAGTTTTGAACTATCCTCTTCGAAACTCACATCAACAACCGGCCCGATGACCTGGATGATTTTTCCTACGGATTGAGACATATTATTCAATATTTGAAATATTTGCAATTTTTTAAAATCCAGCGACCAAAGTCCTGAAATTTTAGTTTCTAAATTTTGTTAACCATTCAAAGCATTGGCTCCACTCACAATTTCCAGAATCTCTCCGGTAATGGTAGATTGCCTTGCCTTGTTGTACTGAAGGTTTAAATCACGAATCAATTCTGAAGCGTTATCTGTAGCCTTGTGCATGGCGGTCATTCTTGCACCGTGTTCGGATGCGACAGAATCCAGTATCGATTTATAGAATTGAATTTTAAGGGATTTTGGGATGATCGTTTTCATAATTTCAAGCACACCTGGCTCCAGAATATAATCGTTAAAATAGCGGTTCGCCTCAGAAGTTTCCGTCCCATGCACTTTAATTTCGACAGGCAAAAACTGTTCTACGACGAGATTTTGAATTGCGGCATTCCTGAATTGATTATAAACCAAATCAATACGATCATATTGTCCTTCAGAAAAGGCATCCATTAAACCCTGTGCAACCGCTTCTGCTGTACTGTATTCAAGTCCATCGAACAATTGATGCAGTGTATTTGTCACCTGAATATTCTTGGCTTTCAATCCATCAACACCCTTTTTTCCGATGGCCAGTATATCCACAGTTCCCCTTTTGTAATGGGAAGCATAGGTAGTTTGGACCAATTCTTCGATTTTCTTGACAACATTTGAATTAAATCCACCGCAAAGACCTCTGTTGGAAGTAATTGCTACAATCAGAATCTTTTGGGTGTCTTTGTGTTCAGCATATTTGTTGTCAAAATCAGCAGAGTCAAGCTGGTCGATCAAATTGACCAGAATATCGTGCAGTTTTCCGGCATAGGGACGTATTTGTATGATGGCATCCTGTGCTTTTCGCAGTTTGGCTGCAGAGACCATTTTCATGGCCCGGGTCACCTGTTGTGTCGACTTAACCGATACAATCCGGAGCCGCATATCTTTTAAATTCGCCATCTAACCAATTTTTGTATTACCCGATTGTTCTTAAAATACAAAGTTTTGAACTGTTTTTTTCGCAACAAGCTCAAGCGTATCTGTAATCTCATCATTGAGAATACCCTGACTTAACTGATGCAGGACACTTGAATATTGAGTGGATAAAAGCTGCAGATAATCTTTTTCGAAATCCCTGATTTTTTCTTTCGGAACCTCCATCAGCAAGCCTTTTGTACCACAATACAGAATGGCGATCTGCTCTTCAACTTTCATTGGGGATGCACTCCCCTGCTTCAGGATCTCAACATTTCTGGACCCTTTTTCGAGTACCGATTTAGTTGCTGCATCGAGGTCAGATCCAAATTTTGAAAAGGCCTCCAGTTCCCTGAACTCGGCCTGTGAAAGTTTAAGTGTACCTGCCACCTTCTTCATTGCCTTGATTTGGGCATTACCACCAACCCTTGACACGGAGATTCCAACATTAATAGCCGGTCTGATACCCGCATTGAAAAGATGAGATTCCAAAAATATCTGTCCGTCAGTGATAGAAATAACATTGGTTGGAATGTAGGCAGAAACGTCACCATCCTGGGTCTCAATGATTGGCAAGGCCGTCAGCGATCCACCACCTTTGACCAAATGCCTGATCGACTCAGGAATATCGTTCATCTGTTTGGCAACAGCCTCAGTCTTGTTAATTTTTGCAGCACGTTCCAGTAACCTGGAATGGAGATAAAAAATATCCCCAGGATAAGCTTCCCTGCCCGGAGGCCGGCGAAGCAAGAGTGATACTTCACGGTAGGAGACAGCCTGTTTTGAAAGATCATCATAGACGATCAATGCAGCATGACCGCAATCTCTGAAGAATTCACCGATTGCAGCTCCTGCGAAAGGGGCATAAAATTGAAGGGCCGCTGGATCAGATGCAGTCGACATCACGATGACTGTATAATCCATGGCACCATGTTCGTGCAATGTCTTGGCAATATTGGCCACAGTAGAACCTTTTTGGCCGATGGCAACGTAAATGCAGTAAACAGGCTCACCTTTCTTGAAAAACTCTTTCTGATTGATAATTGTATCAATGGCAATGGTGGTCTTTCCGGTTTGACGGTCACCAATGATCAATTCCCTCTGACCTCTACCAATCGGAATCATTGAATCAATGGCTTTGATACCGGTTTGCAGTGGTTCAGAAACAGGTTGGCGATAAATAACACCGGGAGCCTTCCGTTCGAATGGCATTTCATACAAAGTTCCGGTTATTGGTCCTTTGCCATCAACAGGTTCACCCAAGGTATTGATAACACGACCCAAAAGTCCTTCACCCACCTGAATGGATGCAATTCTTTTTGAGCGTTTTACACCATCACCTTCCTTGATATTTTCGGTAGGTCCGAGTAACACAATTCCAACGTTGTCTTCTTCCAGGTTGAGAACAATGCCCATAACGCCAGAGTCGAATTCGACCATTTCGTTTGACTGCACATTGGATAGTCCGTAAACCCTGGCAATTCCATCGCCTACCTGCAAAACCGTACCAACTTCCTCAAGTTCGGCCACTGTTTTGAAGCTATCCAGCTGTTGTTTTAAAATTTCAGATACTTCAGCAGGTTTCAATCCAGCCATAATCTTCTATTTAATTTTTTATAACATTTACCATCTCTCTCCTCATCTTCTTCAATTGGGTGGAAACTGAGGCATCATATTGATGATCTTCGACCTTCAAAATAAAACCACCCAACAATGTCTCATCCACTTTAGTCAAAACTTCAGCTTTGCCTCCAAAATGAACCTGAATCAGTTCAGTGAATTTTTGTAACTGCGCATCCTCCAATTTTACTGCTGTAACAAGTTGCGCCATCTTAATTCCGGTTAACTTACTGTATAAACCCTGGAAATTAAGGCACATCTCAAGTAAATAGACTTCCCGGTTATTTTTAAGCAGTAAGTGAAGAAAATCGATGGTTAACTGGTTGAATCTATCGATGAAAATTTTATCCAAAATAACCCGTTTCTCCTTCGTTTTAACTACTGGACTTGAAAGCAGTTCTTTCAGTCTGGGTTGAGTTTGCAAAAGCTGCAACAAAAGATCAACATCCTTTTTTGCATCCTGAAGCAAATTTCTTTCAACGGCAGAAGAAAAAAATGCTTTGGCGTAACGTACCGATATCTTACTTTCGTTCAATTTGTTCCGTTTAGATGAAATAAAATACTTACCAGGATGAAGGTTAATTCAACTTAACATTCTCGAGGTAGTTGTTCACTAAATCCTTTTGTTTTTTATTGTCTGAGAGCTGTTCTTTCAGGATTTTTTCTGCAATCTCCAGTGAAAATGAAGAAATTACAGATTTCATTTCGCTGACAGCCTCAGCCCTCTCTCTCACAATGGCTGCCTTAGCCTCCTCTATCACCTTTGTTGCTTCAATGACTGCGAGATTCTTAGCATCACGCACTATTGAATCTTTAAGATCTCTGGCTTCCTTAACAATTTTCTCTCTTTCAAGCATGGCTTCTTTGAGCAATTTCTCATTGCCGGCTTGCAGTTTAAGCATTTCATGCTTTGCGAGTTCTGCTGATTGAAGTGCTTTGTCAATGGAATCTTCCCGCGCTGCCAGTCCATGCAGGATCGGTTGCCAGGCAAATTTCTTGAGAATCCACATCAATAAGGAAAAGGAGACTACCATCCAGAACAACAAACCAAAATCAGGCATTACCAGACCCATGGGATAGAAATTTTATGATGAATAAAAAGTAAAGGGATTACTGCTTTTTCTTCTAAACAAAGAGAATCAATAAGCAAATAACCATTGCAAAGAAAGCTGCTCCTTCGATCAAAGCGGCTGACACGATCATGTTGGAACGAATATCGCCGGATGCTTCAGGCTGACGAGCAATCGCTTCAACCGCACTTCCTCCGATTCTTCCAATGCCGATACCTGCACCGATGGCCGCTAAACCTGCGCCGATTCCCGCTCCCAATTTTGCCAATGCAACATTGGCAACAACTTCTAAAATCACACCTAATGTAAACATATTAACTTGTTTTAAAGTTATTAAATTGCTGTATAATAATAATTTGTACTTCTATTAAACTCTTCTGTCAGTGACTCTTTTCGCCGTGTCCGGAATGTTGCTCAACTGCCATTCCGATGTAAATTGCAGAAAGTAGCGTGAAAACATATGCCTGAATAAAGGCAACCAGCAACTCAAGCAATCCCATGAAAATATTAAAAAGAACTGAAACTATGGAAACTCCGAAACCTGCGAAAGCACTCTTCTCACCAAAAATGAAAATCAAACTGTAAAATCCAAGCGCAATGATATGACCTGCTGTGATATTGGCAAAAAGCCGTACCATTAAAACAAATGGTTTGGTGAAAACTCCAATAATTTCAACAAATGGCATCAGTGGAATAGGAAATTTCAACCACCATGGCACCCCTGGCGCATTCACAATGTGCATGTAATAATCCTTGGAGCCATTGAATAAAATGGTCATAAATGTGATGAGCGCCAATACCATGGTAACCGCGATATTGCCCGTCAGATTTGCTCCACCCGGGATTATAGGTATCAACCCCATTATATTATTGATCAGGATAAAAAAGAAAGCAGTCAACAAATAAGGCAGAAATTTCTTGTACTTTTCTTCACCGATCGACGACTTGACCACATCATCTCTGATAAAGATAATGATTGGTTCCAACCAACTTTGAATTCCTTTTGGAGATCTGTTAAAATTCTCCTTGTACCTTTTTGCGATGGACAAGAATATCATCAAAAGCACGGCGATACTGACAAACAAGGAGAGTACATTCTTGGTGATGGAGAAATCATAGGGTCTGATTTCTGACCCGTCTGTTGCGACTTCGACCACCTTTCCGGGATACTTTGAAGTTTCGCCACCGATTTTGAAATCTGAATAACTCTCAGTTCCATGATGAAATTTGCTCGAGATGAAAGCATGTAAACCGCTCGTACGGCTGTATAATATGACGGGTAATGGTAGACTGAGGTGAAAATCGCCGAATTTGGCTATATGCCATTCATAGGAGTCGCCAATATGCTCCATGATCAGTTTGCTGGCATTGAATTTTTCTACGGCATGTTCACTGCCTGTCGTTGCATTTTCTTCTGCGTTTACCGTCCTGAAAGAGAGTATAAATAAGGCAGAGATAATAAAAAGTATTCTTGAAGCTCTTAGCATTTCTGGTTTATTGTGTGCCAAAATTAAGTTTTTAATTCGAAGAATTCGTATTTTTTTTCAAAAAAGTTGAAATTTCAACTACTTCGAATATTGTATAAAAAATATACAAAACCAAAAATGGAACAACAACGTCAATCGCATTGGAACGATTTAAAAGCAGGCAAATTAGAATAAAAACAAAATACATAAACAATTTTATCGACATGATGGCCAGATAGGCGGTATTAAATTTCAAGACATTCAACCGGACTGCATTCATGAGCCTGATATGGCTGAATACCGTAATCAACGCAATCACGGCAAATTGAATGGGGAAAATATTCAAATAGTATTTTTTTAGGACGGTAGTAAAAAGCAATAATGAAATCCCTGCCAATACCAGGCAAAACCAATGTGTGTGTCTGAGGAAAATTCGTTTCTCCGTTGAAATCATACCTGAAAAATTTATTTTGAAAATAGTGTTTTGAAAAACAGATAAAAGGACAGAACCGTAGCAAGGATAATCAATATTATGGTGAATATGTGCGTTTCAAAATGAAAATAACGGTCGATAGCCCTGCCACCGAAGGCACCCATGACGATCAACACAATCATCTGGAAGGTTAAACTGAAATATTTCGAATACGACCGCAGATAATCGTTTTTGTTTTCCTTGTCAACCATTCAATGTCATTTTTAAACTAGTTTTTTCAATTCGGCTGCCTGAAAGATCAATTGACAAATCTCATCTGGCGTAAATGATTTACAGTTAAACCGTTGCTCATAATAAATTTCATCTGAAAATTTTGCCCGGAAGAAATCCCTGAATTTTGATCGCTGCATATCTCTTTCCAAAACATATTTTCTCGCCTGGGCTGTTGTCATTTCCTTTCGTTGGCTGATGATATCCGTTTTCCAGGAAAGCGGTGCTTCCAGGTATACATGCAATGATTTGGGAATATCCCATGCAATGGTACCACCTCCCCTACCTACTATAATGGTATGACCCTCAAGGGCAATATTCCGGATCACATCAAATATTACCTTTTTGATTCTTGAATTTTTAATGTAGGAGGTTTCAGCAAAAGAATTCACAAGATCCTGCAACATGCCGCTCTCCTTGGTTTTCAGGAAGGTATCAACATCACCCGGATTCATTTTAAGTTCCTCTGATGCCTTTAACAAGATCTCCTTGTTGAACCAGTTCCATTTTGGCTTATGACCCTCCTGAACAAGTTTCAGGTTCAACCTGGCCTTCAGCATTTCAGCTATCTCATTTCCCGGACAACCGCATTCCCTTGATATGGTAATGACAGGTCCCTGTCTTGTGTGTTTGGATGAAATTTGATCCATCCGTTCACCCATGTACCTCAAAAATAGATTTTCCATTTCAATCAAGATAACGTTTTAGCAATTCCTGGTAAGCATCAATCCTTCTGTCCCTCAGAAAAGGCCACCATCTTCTGACATTCTCGGAATTCTCGAGATCAATTTCAACTATCAGATTGGCATCCGAGTCCTGAGGAGCGACGGATATTAATTCACCTTGCGGTCCGGCAGCAAAACTATTCCCCCAAAATTCTATTCCTTCCGTATTGCCTGAATTGTCAGCTTCCAATCCGGTGCGATTGACAGACAGAACGGGGATTCCATTGGCAATCGCATGACTTCTCTGTATGGTGATCCAGGCATTCAGCTGCCTGTTTCTCTCGGCTTCTCCATCGTTGGATGTCCAACCAATAGCAGTCGGATAAATCAGTATTTCTGCACCGGCAAGTGCCATTAATCGGGCTGCCTCGGGATACCACTGATCCCAGCATACCAATATTCCAAGCTTCCCGATACTGGTCTTAATTGGCTTAAAACCAAGATCTCCGGGTGTAAAGTAAAATTTTTCGTAATAGTTGGGATCATCCGGAATGTGCATTTTACGGTAAGTTCCTGCAACAGACCCGTCCTTATCAAAAACTACCGCGGTATTGTGGTACAATCCTGCTGTTCTCTTTTCGAAAAGTGATGTTACCAGAACAATTTTCAGATTCCTGGCCAGGTTACTATAAAATTGAGTGGTTTTTCCCGGAATCGTTTCAGCAAGATCGAAGCATGAAGTATCCTCCGCCTGACAGAAGTATTGGGATTCGTGCAATTCCTGCAACACCACCAATTCGGCTCCATCAGAGGCACATTTTGTAATATTGGCAACAAGTTTTTCCCTGTTTTTGGCTGGATCCTGCGAATTGGATTGTTGGATAAGAGCTGCTTTTATCATCGCGGTTGAACTATTGTAATGTATTATCAATCAATATCATAATATGCCAACAGGAAATTGCATGGTAACACAATGCAGTGAACCATGTTGCCTGATTAAGGTTGAACAATCTATCCCAACTACTTCCCTGCCGGGAAATATTGGCTGCAATATTTTTATCACCATTTCATCTTTGGAAGTCTGATAAAATGGAACCAATACTTTTTCGTTGATAATCAAGAAATTGGCATAAGTAGCAGGTAGTCTGACTCCAAGTTCATCCTCCGCATAATCTGCCATAGGAAGTTTAACCAATTGATAAGGAGTATCATCCATTCTGCGGAATGATTTAATCTCCTCCTCCATTTGCTTTAACTGATCGAAATGTTCATCCGAAGGGTCATCGCATGTCACATAAGCGATCGTATTCTCATCGCAAAAACGAGCCAGTGTGTCAACATGGCTATCAGTATCATCACCGGCCAAATATCCGGAAGAAAGCCACAGAATTCGCTGAATACCAAATGCATAAATCAGATAAGATTCGATTTCATTTTTCGATTTTTTCTGATTTCTGTTCACCGATAGCAGGCATTCCTCTGTTGTTAGCAATGTGCCCATTCCATCCGTTTCTATACTGCCACCTTCAAGGACGAAGTCGAGTAAATTTTCATATCCGGCTTCCTTCTGAAAGAGATTTGACTGAAATAATCGGGAAGTTAACTGGTTATCCAGACAGGCGGGAAATTTCAATCCCCAGCCGTTGAATTGAAAATCAAGCAATACCGGTTTCCCATCCACCAACATCGAAATTGGACCATGATCCCTCGCCCAGGTGTCATTGGAATCCATTTGAACCAATATTAAATTCTCAGTGAATGAACCCTCCAGTTTCATGGCAACGGAGGCAGGATCTGCGCAAACCACCAATAATTTTTCATTTTTCAGTATCTCATTGGCAATTAAGATAAAACAACCTTCCACCTCGTCAAGAAGATCAACCCAGTCACTGTTTCTGTGAGGCCAGGTCAGCATGACACCACTTTGCGGATACCATTCCGGAGGTAAATATTTTGATCTTTGAGATACCATAGCGAACAAAATTAACATAAAATTAGGCAAGTGATGATTCTTATTCCTGGAACTCGTGTTGAATTTACTATTTGGCCATGGGTATTGCCCTTAGAATATCGTCGTAAAACTGATTAAAGTTAAAATGGTCTTCTGCAAATCCCAACCTTACCACCACCATCTGATTGGATGGAAATATGGCAATCCGTTGACCGCGGTGACCATTACAAGAAAACATATCTTCCGGAATATCAGGCAATTCCCTTGAGCGATTGAGCCAAAACTGCGCCCCATATTTGCCCTTCGCGGCATCTGCAGGTGTTTTGGAATAGTTTACCCAACCTTTGGGAAGGATAGAATCCCCCTTCCAAACTCCATCCTGAAGATAAAGCTGGCCAAATTTCGCCCAATCCCTGGCTGTCGCGTAACCATAGGAGGATCCAACAAAATGTCCGCTGGCATCTGCCTCAAGAACCATACTGTTCATTCCTATTTTTCTGAATATCTCCGTGTATGGAAATTCGAAATAAAGATTGTCATTGTTGATGGTCTTTCTCACAATACCGGAAAGGATATTGGACGTACCGGATGAATATTTCCACTCTGTGTTCGGTTTCTTTTCAAACGGGACGCTGATTGCACTCTTGTAACAGTTTCTTTCTCGGTAAAGCATGTTGGTGGCATCCGAAACATCTCCATAATTCTCATCCCATTTTAAACCGCTGCTCATGTGCATGAGATCATTCAAGGTTATGTTCCTTCTTCTGTCATTCAGCCACTCTTCCACCGGCGCGGTTGCATTCACCGACAATTTTCCCTGTTTCACAAGGACTCCGACCATGGCATTCACGATGCTTTTGTCCATCGACCAGCCCCATAGCTTAGTCTCAGGGGTGATGGCCTGATTCTTCCAGTATTTTTCGGCGACAAGCTTCCCTTTGTAAATCACTACAACTGCTGCCGTTCTCTTGACTTTGAGGCCTGTTTCATCAAATGCCGCGTCTACCGCATAGCGGAGCAACGTTGAATTAATTTCGGGGAAGATGGTATCACTGGAAGCATCTCCTTCCGGCCATGACTTTTTCCAGGAAAGTTCACCGGATGTTTTAACCGGCGAACGGACAGGCAATGATTCAGGGATATAGGATTCGTCCACGAGGAAACATCCAAAACCTTCCCTGTAAATTGCCTTTTGGCTGGCCAGGCCAAACAGCGTAGTTGTCACGCTCTTTTCATCATAATTAACCTTGCTGGTGGTGAATTTTACCACCGAGTATTCAAGATCATTGGCTTTGATGATATCCGGATCCCTGCCGGCAACAAATATTCCGGAAGCCATGCATTTGGCGCCATAGCCGGTGGCAATATACAACTTGGGATATTGGGAAGTACCAATAACCAGAATGACCAGAACAATCAACAGAGGAATCCATGTTTTCCTTTTCATTCGAAAGCCATTTGATTTTGATTGATTAAGCTGGTTCATGCAATTTCAATTTCTTGATTGAGTTAATTTTCTTGCAAAGATATTTTTCAGATCAATCCGATCTGTTCACTCAAAATTACTTTAAAAAATAGAGAATCGCAATTTTTTACCAGACGGAATAGCCATGAAAGATAAAATAAAGCATAAAGTAAAGACTTATGCGATTGCGTCAATGTCACAGAAAAATATACTTGATAATTTATTGAATATCAAATAGTAAATTTGAAAATAAGGGATGCATTTATATCGCCTTTTGTGGGCTTGGACCATGTTCAGCCTATCCGTTACTAATTTGATTTAAATTGATTCTATTGAATCTTACGTAAAATTAAAAGCTACTTTTGAGTATCATGAAAATCAAGATATCTAATGTTAATGAATTGATTTTTAACACCGGAAGCAATAAAAGATCATTAAGCCTAAAATTCGGATCAAATAATCATAACTATGGAAATTTGAAAATTAGATCAATTTCATTAACAAGGTAGATTTTTTACTTTTGGCACTTTATCGCACGTGAATCATATGAAATCATCTTCACAATATAA
Organism: Prolixibacteraceae bacterium; assembly: GCA_037129695.1. GTDB lineage: Bacteria > Bacteroidota > Bacteroidia > Bacteroidales > Prolixibacteraceae > CAINVV01. The sequence goes on along the minus strand of JBAXUL010000048.1, from coordinate 5,133 downwards.
AATAACTGAGGTTACTGATGTCGCTCAAATCAAGGAATTTAAAGAATTCCCTGCAAAACTGTACAAGGATGATCCCCATTGGTGCAGGCCACTCGATGACAGTATAGAGGAGATTTTTGACCGAAAGTCAAATAAGCATTTGAGAAAAGGAGATATCACCAGATGGATGATCAGGGATGCCAAAGGCCAATGCCTTGGCAGGATTGCGGCTTTTTACACAGCTGATTCATTTAAACTCTATGATAAGCCAACAGGCGGCATTGGTTTCTTTGATTGCATTGACAATCCCGATGTTGCATTTATGTTGTTTGAACAAGCCAAAAAGTGGCTGCATTTGAACCGGATAGAAGCCATGGATGGTCCAATCAATCCCGGAATGAGAGATGCGTTCTGGGGATGCCTGGTGGATGGTTTTCATGAACCGGTTTTTCATATGCCTTATAACTATCCGTATTATCAAAATCTCTTTGAGGAATATGGTTTCAAGAACTATTTCAACCAATATACCTACCAGCGTTCTTTTGATGATCCGACCAATCTTCATCCCGTCCTTCTCAGAACAGCCAGCAGGGTTTTATCCAACCCTGATTATGAGTTTAAAATGATTGAGAAGGGAAATAAACAATTTGCGCTTGATTTTCAGGTGATCTACAACAAGGCCTGGAGTACTTTTGCTGGAACAAACAACATTAGTTCGGAGGAAGCTTTGGCTTTACTTAAAACCCTGGAGCCGGTGATGGACGAGAGATTGATCATTTACGGTTATTATAAGGGAGAACCGATTGGATTTTTTATCATGATGCCTGATATTGGACAGATTACCAAAAAATTCAATGGTAATTTAAACTGGTTCAATAAATTACGTTTTTTTCTGGAATTAAAAATTATGCATCGTGCCGACAGGGTTATTGGCAGGATTTTCGGTGTCATACCCGATTTTCAAAATAAGGGAGTGGAGGGTGCCCTGGTTTTGTTTTTTCAGGAGCAGGTTCTCAAACCCTCCTTCAAATACAAAACTTTTGAACTTAACTGGATTGGTGATTTTAATCCGGTAATGATGAAAGTAGCCGAATTTATTGGAGGATCCGTTTACAAGACCCATGTGACCTACCGATATTTTTTCGATAGAAATGTAGAATTTAAGCGCGCACCACTTGTGAATACCTCTGAAAAAACAGTTTCAAAACCCTGAACTACATCAAATGCTTCTACAAGTTGCTCTTATTCTTGCGATCATTTTGCAGTTATTTGCTGCCCTCCTATCCATCAAACTTGTAACGGTAACGAAATACAATGTGTCGTGGGTGCTCATTAGTACAGGATTTATCCTGCTGGCCATTCGAAGATTCATTGAATTTATTCCTTTTGTCTCAGATGCCTCCACCAACCGGCAGGTTTTTAATTGGTTGGGCGTAATTGCCTCTGTCTTTTTTGCCGTTGGTCTGTTTTTAATACAAAAGATCTTTCGTTACATGAAAAGAATGGAGCAAGAAAAAACAGAATTGGAAAAAGAATTGCTGCATGCGATTATTCAGGCAGAGGAAAGGGAAAGAAAGCGGTTTGCCAAAGATTTGCACGATGGATTAGGCCCTATCTTATCATCTGTTAAAATGTCATTGTCAACAATTGGGCGAAGAGACTATGACGAGACTTCCAGGAGTATTCTTCGTAATACTGAATCGGCAATAGATGAGGCCATTAAAAGCACACGGGAAATTTCAAGCAATCTCAGCCCTCATATACTCGAGAATTTTGGGTTAAACAAGGCCATACGAAATTTCATCCATAAAATTAATCTGACGGCTGAAATGCAAATTGATTTTACTACCAACATCAATGAAGAACGATTTGAAAATGATCTGGAGGTCGTAATTTACAGGGTAATTTGCGAATTAATCCACAATACCATCAAACATGCAAGAGCTTCAAATGCTGAAGTAACCCTGTTCTCTGCAGGAAAATATTTGCATTGCACCTATCATGACAATGGGATAGGTTTTAACCAGACTCAACACTCGAAAATTCACCAAACAGGTACTGGAATCACCAACATTTTCAGCAGGATTACCTCATTGAACGGCACTTTTGAGCATAATTCCCAGGTAGGTAAAGGGATTGCTGCATCCTTTTCGATTCCATTCAATTGAATACTCCTGGTCCAGCCAAAACGCTCCTGTGAATCGAAAGCTCAATGGTATTCTCAGTGCTAACTAAAAATAAAATATCTTCACCAAAAAATTGGAATAATACTTTTTCACGATGATAAAAATCCTTTTGGTCGACGATCATACCCTATTCAGAAACGGACTCAAGATGCTGATTGATACGATTCCCGGCTTTCAGGTCACAGGTGAGGCCGCCAATGGAAAGGAATTTCTGGACAAAATTCAAAATGAGGTATATGACATCGTTTTTCTGGATATAGAAATGCCTGAATTCAACGGAATTGAAGCTGCAAGTAAGGCAATTCAACTACATCCTGATTTGAAAATTATCGCATTAACGATGTACAGCGAAGAAGAGTACTTTGATCAAATGGTTCAGGCCGGTGCAAAAGGTTTTCTACTTAAAAATTCAGATCTTCAGGAAGTTAAAACTGCCATCGAGTTAGTTCATCTGGGTGGAACCTATTATTCTCAGGAACTGATGCAGCATTTACTCCGCAATTTGAAACAGGTGAAAGAATCGAAGGCGCAGGATTTCGAATTTTCCGAACGTGAGTCAGAAATTCTGCTCCTGATATGTCATGGACACTCCAATCAGGTTATTGGGGAGAAACTATTTATCAGCAAGAGAACAGTGGAGAAGCACAGAGCCAACCTTTTACTGAAAACAAATAGTAAAAATACGGCAGAATTGGTTATTTATTCAATTAAAAATCAAATAGTTAAAATTTAAATGCCTTTTTATGTTGAATCGGGCATTCTTACCTTTCATCAATGGAAAATAAACCCGGAATGCATCGTGTTTCTGCGGGTTCGTCTATCTAATCATTAGCCAAACGACTACCAACAAGGAATCTTTCAAATATTCTTAAGATACTCTTTAAGGACACTTAAGGCTTACATTAGCGATTGCTTCCCCAATTATTACATAAGTATTCGATAATGTTACAAATGTAAACTAATAAATATGCGTCACTTTGATTGTCCTTTGTGCTTGATACAGAGCAATATAATTATCTCAAATTAAACTTCAGGAGATATCTTTGTTCTATTTGATTTAAATTCCTTTCCAATTCAAGCATTGGTGCCTATCCTCGAAAACGGATGTAGTTGTAGGAAATTTATTGATAAAAGAATAGGATAACTACCCTACTGCGCGGAAGTCAGGGCAAATGGTCCTTGTATGTCAGATCAAGAAAATTAATCTAACATTCTCACCTATTTTTTGAATCAGGATAATTCCGACTTTGTGGATTCATTTGTGTTCATTACACAAGGAGAGATACTTACTATTCTAATAGTGGTATAAAATTGATTGCCAAAAAGGTTGCCGAGATTCTGATTGAATGCTGTGTGATACACCATGATGCACAAAAAGCGAATCTCATCGTGTTGAATAATTCAAAATTGAACCTTTACTATTTCATTTCCAATTGATTATAGTGAAATTTTCTGGTAAAAAAATATTACCAGAAAATAGATTTCCAATATTTTTGACATCCTGCCCTATTACGCATAGACAAATTGACAAAAAGAGAGACTGCATCCAATGAGAATTGCTGCAGTCTCTCTTTTTATGATCAACTTCTGATCAATCAATTAATAAGGTAAGATTAATTTCTCCTGCCCATGTAAATTGAGACATAATACAATAATGTCGCCAAAGAACCCAAGGCAGCAATTACATAGGTATATCCTGCCCATTTCAATGCATCTTCGGCTTTCCCATGGGATTGGGTTGTTGTGATACCGCTCGTTTGCAGCCAGACCAGCGCCCGGTTACTTGCATTGATTTCTACAGGTAAGGTAATAAAACTGAAGATGGTGGTCATTGCGAACATGAATATACCGAATAGCAGAAGTGCCGGAAAAGTATTGATCAGCAATATTCCTCCCAATAAAATCCACTGCAGGTACCTCGAGCTGAAACTGACCGCCGGAACAAGTGAAGAACGCAGTCCCAGCCAGGCATAAGCTTTGGCATGCTGAACGGCATGCCCGGTTTCATGAGCAGCGACTGCGGCAGCAGCTACATTGGTGCCGTAAAATACATCCTGACTCAGATTAATTGTTCTGTCTGCAGGGTTATAATGGTCAGTAAGCTGACCTTCAACCGTTTCAATCCTAACACCATAAATCTGGTGGTCACGCAGCATTTTTTCAACGACCTCCTTGCCCGACAATCCGTTGGCTGTAGGTATCTTTGAATACTCTTCAAATCTTCTTTTAAGTTGATGACTGATCAGCCAGCTGACTAGTGCAAATCCAATAAAAATAATGAAAATCATAGTTTTGTTTTTTTATTTGACATATGTATCAGTACAAATATTAAACCAAAAAATAAGAGGTAAAAATGTCAGTTCGCGACAGATTTCTACTGTAACAAATCCATTTCAGATACCCCGCCCGAAATGATAAATTTCATGGCTTCTGCAGGTGATATGTTCAGAGGTTTGATTCTGTCGGCAGGAACAATGTATAAGATACCGGAAATGTTGTACGAAAAGGGGAAATAGACAGCAACTTTACCATCCAGACCCATTTCACCCATCTTTTCGTTGGTAAGAAATCCCATCCTCCACAGATCATTTTTGACATCCACCAAGACGATTACCGGCTTGTCAAACTTCTTCTCCTTACCCACGAAAGCCGAAAACAGGTCTTTCACGGAAGTGTAAATCAACCTAAGAATCGGGGTTTTCAATAAAATCCTCTTTATCAAAAACTTAACAGGTTTGGCGAAGATGGTCTCACCCAGGATTCCCAACAGTACCAGCAAGCAAAAAATAATAAGAATGCCCAATCCGGGAACTTTCAATTCGAAATATTTCTCCAGATAAGTACTCAATAAACCATCGGTAAACTGGAATAGGAAATAGACAATATATACGGTTGCAGCCAATGGTGCAATCAGCAATATTCCCTGTAACAAATAAGTGCCAAGACGTTTCATAAATATTTTTAAAAC
>JBAXUL010000047.1:0-29898 GCA_037129695.1 Prolixibacteraceae bacterium | reverse complement strand
TGACAACATAAAAAATAGACACATCACAAATTATTTTGTAAATCAATTGTCATATGCCAAATTTCTACAAAGTCAGGCAATAGATTTACATGGTTTACCTAAAAATTAGAGAGATGAAAAAATTAATCAACGTTTTGCTTGTCGGTTTTTTGTTTTTGAGTGCTTTTCCTTTAACGGCACAAGTGAACTATAAAATAGCCAGAAAGATCCCGATAGCGGGTGAGGGTAGCTGGGACTATATTACGGTTGATGGAACCGCGTCACGAATATATGCTTCCCACGCAACTACAGCTGTGGTAGTAGACATTAAAACGGGGAATGTCATCGGATCAATACCTGAAACAAAGGGAATCCACGGTATTGCTTTGGCTCAGGAAATCAACAGAGGTTATACCAGCAATGGTCGCGACTCCTCCGTGACAGTTTTTGACCTGACATCTTTAAAACCCGTTGAAGTAATTAAAGTAACCGGGGCAAATCCCGATTGCATCATGTTCGATTCTTTTTCGAAGAAAATTTTCACTTTCAATGGCCGAAGTAATAACTCATCGGTTATTGATATGAAAACGAATAAGGTTGTTGCGACCATTCCGCTGGATGGAAAACCCGAATTTGCTGCCACAGATGGGAATGGAAATATCTTTGTAAACATTGAGGACAAAAGCGTCATCAACGTCATCAGTACTAAAGATTTTAAGGTTATTCAGCACTGGTCAATTGCACCAGGAGAGGAGCCGAGCGGATTGGCGATCGACAACGTAACCCACAGGTTATTCAGCGTATGCAGCAATAAACTGATGGTTGTTACTGATTCACAGACAGGCAAAGTGATCACAACACTGCCAATTGGAGACCGATGTGATGGTGTTACCTTTGATCCTGTAAAAAAACTTGCCTACAGTTCAAATGGTGAAGGATCGATTACTGTCGTGCAGGAGGTGGATGCCAATACTTTCAAGGTGCTGGAAACCATTCCAACCATGCCTGGCGCCAAAACTATTGCTGTCGACCACACCACTCACCATTTGTATTTACCTACAGCTGAGTTTGGAGTAGCTGCGCAGGGAGAGCGTCGTGCTCCTATCAAACCCAATACCTTTATGATTCTTGATATTGAACCACTCAAGTAGATCATTCAGTTTTGCTGCTTCTGAGATTCTCCATGTATGATGGTTATCTTTTCAGGAATTCTCAAAATCAGCGGAATAGGAAATATCTGATTTTTGGACAAAATTTGGAATAAAAAGTGACAAAAAGAGAGTATTTTTAAGATGCTCTCTTTTTGTTGAAGGATGATTTGAAATATTTTTTTCACTAACGAATCGATTAAATATTGAAAGATTTTAACATTATTTTTAGCTCTTTGATACGTTGGTAAGGTTACTATTCATTTGGTTTTATAAATTCGGCATCATGAAGAAAGGTCTATTCATTTTGGGAATATTTTGGCTCAATTGTTTGTTTGGGCAAAACGACAGCACTTCGCTGCGAAGCGAGAAAATTTTGACGGGAAAAACACAGGGTGTGATGCCTTACCTGAAGTATGGTCCGGGTATAGACCGGTTGGGAGGCGCAAAGATGACATACCTGGATACCGCAGTAGTTTTGCAGGTTACAGATAGCCTGAAGGATGATTATATCGTTCGGCTTTCACAAAATCATCATGCTTTTATACCGAAAGAAAACGTGAAAATTTGTGGGGATCTCAAAAGGAAAGATTATTGCCTCACTTCCTCTTGGGGAGTGTATGGAGACGAGAAACAGGACTACGTTACCATCAGTCTGGATGAGCGACTTCCTTATCAAAGCATGCAGTTGATTAATCCTTCCAGAATTGTGATAGATGTTTATGGTGCAACAGACAATACCAACTGGATCACCCAGCTGAAGTCTGCCGTTGAGATAACAAATGTGTACCATGAACAGATTGAAGATAAGGTTTTTCGTGTTACGATTGAGTTGAGGCATCAACAGAATTGGGGCTATTCTGTTTATTACAAAAACAAAACCCTTGTTGTTAAAATCAAACATCAGCCGGAAAGACTTTTCCTCAATCATTTGAAAATTGCCATCGATGCCGGACACGGCGGATCCAATTCAGGCGCGACAGGTGTAGAAACCGGAGTAGAGGAAAAGAAATGCAATCTTCAGATTGCCAAATATTTGGAAAGTGAGTTGAAAAGACAGGGCGCTCAGGTCTTCATGACCAGAAATGACGACATCGATTTAAACATGGTTGATCGCACTTTACTGCTTCGGGAAGCTAATCCGGACCTTATGATAAGTATCCACAACAATTCATCCTCTAACCTGAATGTAAGAGGGGCAAGCACCTATTATCGGTACATTGGGTTCAAACCGCTGTCGGTGTGTATTTTAGACAGGATGCTTGACCTTGGATTGAAGGATTTTGGGAACATCGGCAGTTTCAATTTTTCGCTGAACGGTCCGACAGAATATCCCAATTGTCTGGTTGAGGTGGCTTTCCTGAGCAATAGAGAGGATGAAAAGCGAATTATGGATCCGCACTTCCAGAAGGATGTGGCGGTTAAGATTCGCAAAGGAGTGACCGACTGGCTCAGAAACGCAAGACACAATCCGAAGTAGCCAAAATTAGTATACAACGGAAATCTGTTGTTGGAAAGGAAATCCTGCTGCGCCGGAATATTTAAATCGACACATGCTCCTGCTATTACAAGCTTCCCATAAGAATAGCTGGTCGTTTCACTTACCTGATTATTTCTAAATTGTTAGAATGATGTCCTCAAATTTGACGACAGGATTGGATTAGACTTATTGAAACAGAAGTTTTCCGAACAAATATAATTTTAAAATGTACTTTTGAATTCTGGGAAAGAAGATCAATTATTGAAATCATTTAACTATTGAAGGAGGCCTTAATATGAATAATTTTGATACCGTATCGACAGATGTGCTAATCATCGGAGGAGGACCATCCGGTTTGGCCACGGCCATTCATTTAGCAGGCTTGTCGGGAGAAAACGGACAGAAATACAGAATATTGCTGATTGAAAAAGGCAGTTCCATTGGCAGCCATATTTTATCGGGTGCTGTAATTAAACCTGACGTATTCAAAGAACTGCTACCCGAGGTCGAATTCTCTGAAATTCCTTTCAACGCGAAAGTATCAAAAGACAGAACGGTATTACTCAGTGAGAATGGGCATTTAACCTTGCCATTCCATATTCCGTACATGAACAATATGGGTAACTATACCGCATCTTTGGGCCAGATTTGTAAATATTTAGCCGTCAAGGCGGAGGAAAAGGGAGTAGAGATCTATACCGGGTTTGCCGTTGATGAGATTTTGTACAAAGACGGGAAAGTGATCGGTGCAAAAACCAAGGATACGGGTTTGGACCATCACGGAAATCAATTGGAAAATTTTCAGGCAGGAACCCGCATCGAAGCCAAAATCACCATTTTTGCCGAAGGAACCCGGGGCAGCCTGACCAAAATGCTCATTCAAAAGTTCAACCTGAACAAGGATAAAAACGAGCAGATCTATTCTTTGGGATGTAAGGAGTTGTGGTCAGTGCCGCAAGGAAATATTGAGGCCGGACAGGTTTACCACACCATGGGTTACCCACTCAATAACGATGAATTTGGCGGAGGATTTATTTACGGTTTAAACGACAATAAAGTTGCGGTTGGGATTGTGGTAGGCCTGGATTATCAGGATCCGTCCTTCGATGTGCATGACGCCATGCAGGTATGGAAAACCACCTCTTTTGTATCTAAGATATTAAAGGGAGGCAAATTGGTGGAATATGGTGCCAAAACCTTGCCTGAGGGAGGTTACTATTCCATTCCGAAATTGTATGTCGACAATGCACTGATTGTCGGCGACAGTGCCTGCCTGGTTGTGATGCCTGCCCTGAAAGGTGTTCATCTGGCCATCAAATCCGGTATGCTGGCTGCACAAACAGCCTTCAATGCCTTATTGGCCAACGATACTTCAGAAAAAAGCCTTCAGCAATACGAGACCCTCTTCAATCAAAGTTCGATTCACAAGGAAATGTATAGGGTGCGCAATTTCAGACAAGGATTTGCAAAGGGGCTGATCGCAGGCGGATTCCATTTTGGAACTCAACTAATCACCGGTGGTGCAGGTTTCTTTGGCAGACTGAGAACCCATCCTGATTCCCAGACCACAAAAAAATTGAAGGATTACAAAAAGAAACCTTTCAGAGAGCGCTTCAAAGGCAAACTGGAGTTCGACAAAGTGTTGACTTTTGACAAAGCCACCGACATCTACCATTCAGGAGTTTTTCACGACGAGCAACAGGTTGTGCATCTTCATCTCAATAATCAGGAAAATTTTAATGCCGTTAACATTGAAGAATATGGCGCACCAGAGCAGTTTTATTGTTCGTCGGAGGTGTATGAACTTCATGTCAACAAAGATGGTCACAAAGAGCTTCGCATTCATGCCGAGAATTGCATGCATTGCAGAACATGCGACATAAAAGCACCCGGTGAAGGTATTACCTGGGTAGTGCCCAATGGTGGCAATGGTCCGGATTTTCAAAATATGTAACAATTAAAAAGGAAACAATGGCTTTAACGATAATAAGTTTAATCAAACAAGTTCCGCTGCCCACCGAAATGAGAATGGGAGAAGACGGACTGATGGACCGGACCAAAGCAAAATCAATTATCAATATCGATTGCCAATTCGGACTGGAAGCGGGTTTACAACTAAAAAAGCAGAATCCTGATTCAAAATTAATTGTTTGCTCCATGGGTCCCGGCTCTTTTGAAGTTGCGCTCCGGACTGCCATTTCAATGGGATATGACGAGGCCTACCTGTTGTCGGACCGTAAACTTGGCGGCAGCGACACTTATGCAACTGGTCTTGCCATTTCGACCATGCTCAAACATTTGGGTTTTACCAAAGACTCGAAAGAGCCTTATATTATCTTGGCCGGCCGGCAAACCAGCGATGGAGATACCGCACACGTCCCTTCACAGGTAGCGGAAAGTATCGGCATTCCTCAGGCTACCTTTGTGGAAAGCGTCAAAGCAGATGGTTTGGGCAATGTCATTGCCAAACGGATCATCGAAGGGGGATACCAGATGATGAAATTGCCGATGCCTTGTGTCATTTCATTGACTCCGACCGGAATTCCTCCGCGCAAGCCTTCTTTAAGCGGAGCCATCAAAGCCCGTAACCTGAAAATCACCACATTTGGAATTGACGATATTGGACTGGGAACCGAAAAAATCGGGATCAGCGGTTCTCCTACCATCGTAGCAAAAGTGATCAATATAGTGAGCGAACGTCCGCCAATCACGATGTCTGAGGGTCACAATGAAACGACGATGGTCGACAGTTTAATCGCCAATCTGAAAAAAGGCGGAAATGTTTTGGAGAAGAAGGAAAGCGTGGCCAAAAAAGATTCTGAACGTCCTGATTTTCCTGATAAAGACTTCCGCGACGGCGCCAGAGGAATTCTAACCTGGGCAGAAATTACCAATGGAAATGTGGCAAGACCCTCGCTTGAACTCTTAACTCCTGCCAGAAATCTGGCGAACCAGTTGGGGAATGATACCAAGGTCATGACTCTGATAATCGGTAAAAATGTGCAGCCCTTGGCTCAAACTTTACTTGATCATGGGGCTGACGAGGTCATTCTGGTTGAAAATGACAAGTTGGAAGAATACCTTGTCCTTCCATTTTCATCCATCTTTGAGCAGGTCATCAGGTCCAGAAAGCCTGAAATTGCGCTATTTGCTGCGACCACCTCCGGCCGCGAACTGGCTCCGCGTATCGGGATGAAAACAGACAGCGGAGTAACTGCAGACTGCACGGGACTAGAAATTGGTGAGTATGTCGATAAAAAGGGAAAAGTAATTTATACCCCTATTCTAGAATCCCGACGTCCTACCTACGGTGAAAGTAAACTAGCTACGATTTTGGGATTTGTTTGTCCTCAAATTTCAACTGCACGAGCCGGAACTTTTGAGGTTCCCAAATGTGTTGAGGGCAGACAAGGCATTGTATCCAGTTTCGATCCGTTATTGTCTGAAAAGGATTTTGTGGTTGAAATTGTGAAAACAGTTAGAGGCGGCGGCGGATTGCAAAATCTTTTCGAGGCTGACATCATAGTTTCAGGAGGAAGAGGCACTACTTCCGATAATTTGGGCTTAATCAAGGCGCTTGCAGAGGCATTAAACCAGCAGGGGGTCAATGCAGAATGGGCTTGCAGCCGTCCGGTAGTTGACGAAGGTGTAGCTGAATATGCCCGGCAAGTTGGACAAACAGGTAAAACCATTCGTCCCAAAATGTATATTGCTGTCGGTATTTCAGGAGCGATCCAGCACATTGCCGGCATGAAGGAAGCCGAAAAAATCATTGCCATCGACCACAATCCAAAAGCAAGCATCTTTCACAATGCCGATTTTGGCATCATTGGAGAATATCAGGATATTCTGCCGGAATTGATTGAACGTGTTAAATCCGGATTTACCTTTGGAATTGAACCTGTAACGAAATCATAATTCCTGGTAAGGATCCAATCGTCGTCTATTTTGAAGTCCGGTAATGGAAACCGGATTACTCACTTGTCAACCTCATGGTTCAGGTAAATGAGGGAGTCTCGCCTTGGCTTGCCATTGTCTCTGAATGAGTAACCCGGATCAAGTTATCAGGATGCAGGGTTTAATATTGCATGGCGGTTTTTCGTCAAGATTTCCCCCAGTATCATTTGAGTCTGAGAAAAAGTCCAATGCTACAGGATAGCAGAACTTTAAATTCCAATCTGTTTGGATGATAATAGGATTCCTCGGACAAGGGTAGAAACGCTCCGAAATCCAGATTAAGCCCGCTTTTCTTTGAGAAATTGATCGTTCTGCCGATTCTTGGGTAAAATGCGAACTTGTACTGTCCATAATCAGCAGACATCGGAAGGTAATAGTAACCCAGTCCTCCGAGGAGGTACCATGGTGGCTGTTCAACATATTTTGATTGGCCTAATAAATGGCAGGTGATTTCCGCGGCAATTGACCCGTTGAAAAATGCATTGCCGTAAAAAGTACCGGCAATAAATCCTGCACATACTCCTGCCTGAATTTTTTGTCCATATTTGATTCTTGCATTCAGGTACTCAGGGACACCTAATCCACCTGAAAGTTCAAATTTGCTTTGGGTGAATGCAGGTTTAACAGTGAAAATAAACCCGGTCAGCAGCAAAATCCGGATCATCCAGGATCTTATCCTTGAATCATTTTTACTTATCATGGCTGTTAGGTTTTAGGTGTAAACCACTCAAAGTTAAATATTTATTATTTATGTTGTTGTCAATTCAGGTGGGTAATTGCAAAACAAAATGATTTTCTTCATCCTTTTTCCTTGAAGGCCAAATGGAACATGAAGTGCAGAAAAGTTGGACTGGTGGGGCAATCCGTAATTTCAGCGTCAATCCTGAGAGGTTGGAACAAATCAAAATAGAGAAAATGGAAATCTTCAAGAGAATGAGTTTCCCCTGTCAGAAAATTAATTCAGTGACGAATTATTTTGAATACTAGGGTTGCAGTTGATTTCAGAATCTATTTTGGCAGACTATGCCCAGTTAACTTTGGGGCCATTCCGAGAACACTCCTGTTTGTATTTTACTTTCGGATAACCAATCAAGAGGACTGCATAAATCCTGTTACTTTCGGGCAAATCAAAATGGTGATTTTGTTTGCCGTTTTTTCCCAGCGCTTTGACAATAAATCCGTTGAAACAGGTTGCCAATCCCATTGAATTGGCATGCAGCGAGGTGTAGGTAGCCCAGATATTTGCATCCGCTTCGAGCATTCCTGTTTTTGAAGAGGGTCCGTGAAAGAGTAGGACTGCCGGGGCATGGTGGCAAATCAATGAGTCGTTTATCTTGCGTTGCGCTAAAAATGATTTCTGGTAACGCTTGAGCTTCCGGAGATCCATCTTTGGAGCGAATAGCTTGATCAACAGACTAATGAATGGTGAAGTTACGAATGAAATTAGTTTGATCAGCGAATCTTCCGTCAACTTATTTAAGAGTTGAATTTTTTCAGTTGTACGGACGATGGTTATCTGAAGAGGCCTGGCATTACTGGCAGAAGGACAGTGTTTGATGTTGGTAACTAATTCCACAAGAAGATTCTCTGGAATTTCTTTTGACTGGTAACTCCTGCAACTGCGTATTCCGGCAGTAAAAAGGCTGAAATCCTCAGCGGTAACTGAATGCGGACGTAAGGGAACGATTTCGCCTTGATCCGGAAAGACGGTCCTCTCCGGACAAATGGCAATGCAGTGTCCGCAATGAATACAGGTGTCGGCTATATCTCCTGTTTCAATAGTTATTGCCCTGGAAGGACAATCCTTGACGCACTTCAGGCATCCTGTACAGTTGGCTAATTCTATGACTGGCATGATGATCGATTTGGAATTCCAAAAATATATGATGTTTATTTGATGACCATGAAAGAACAAAAAATTTGCGACATAAATGGGGAAAGAAGGCCATTCAATGTAAGGCGGACAATTAAGAATCCGACCGGATGATATTTTGTAAGTAAAGAACAAATTGTTTTGTCGTATTTTTTCTTTGCGATCTTTGCGTGCTTTGCGCGACACAACAGGAAGAATTCCCGAAACACGCGAATCAGAATCTGCGACATTTTAATGTTCTTATTCATTATCGCGGTATTTATTTTGGTTGATAAAAGTGCTTACATTATGGCCTTGTAATTATTGATTCTATTATTTTTGATGTCATTCATTATTAGGACTTAATATCTATCCACAGGAACGTCTATGCTTATCCTACTATCTCCTTCAAAAACCCTGGATTTTGGATCAACCAGTTCCATTTTCGATTATTCACAACCTATATTTACTAAGGAGGTGGAGAAATTGACAGGGTATTTGAGCAAACTATCCCTTGGGCAACTGAAGGAAATCATGAAAATCAGCACAAAACTGGCCCTGTTGAATCAGGAAAGATATGCCTTTTGGAAGCCTGATTTCACGACAGCCAATGCTCATCCGTCCATTTTTTCCTTCAAGGGGGAAGTATACCACGGCTTGGATGTGGGGACCATGTCAATTGATGATGTGGAAGTATCCCGGCAACATTTGCGCATTCTCTCCGGTTTGTATGGAGTGCTGCGACCGCTTGACCTGATTCAACCCTATCGTCTGGAGATGGGAATCTCCTTCCAATTTGGTAAGTATGAAAATTTATACCATTTCTGGAGACAAAAGATCACGAAGCAAATTGGTGCAGATTTGAAAGAAAGCGGTTCTGATCTGCTGATCAATCTTGCTTCACAGGAGTATTTTTCTGCTATTGAGATAAAAAAACTAAAAGCTCATCTGGTTACGCCTCAATTTCTGGAAGAAAAGAACGGGGCTTTCCGGATGATTACGGTTTATACGAAAAAGGCGAGGGGAATGATGACCCGTTATATTCTTCAGAACAGAATTGCCAGAGAAGAAGATTTACGGGGATTTGACCTGGATGGTTATTACTTTAACAATGACTTCTCAAAACCGGGATCCCCTGTATTTACCCGATGAATGGATATCAAATGGGCAGCCGTAGCTAATTGATCTCAGAATTCAGGAGGGTTCTGTGACGTGATGCACAATGGTTGTGCATTTTTCTTGCGATGGTCCCCAAGCCGAGAAGGCCGTAATTTCGAATTCTCTGACTTTGTTTCAGGGTTGCTTGATGAATGGAAGCGTAATGGAAAAAACGCTTCCTGTTCCTTCGGTGCTTTCGACCAATAATTGTCCGCCATGAATTTCGATGAATTCCTTGCAAAGGATCAACCCAAACCCGGTACCCAGCTCATGAAGGGTTCCTGAGGTTGAGAAGGTGTTGTCGGTGTAAAAAAGCGATTCCAATTTTTTCGGCGGAATCCCAATACCTGTATCTGCGACAGAAATGGTTAGTTCATTTTGTTCCCATTTCGTAAATATCGTAATCTCTCCTCCCGGTTTTGTGAATTTAATGGCATTGGATATTAAATTTCTCAGGATAGTGCTCATCATATTACTATCCACATAGACAATTAATTCTGAGGATAGGCTACTTGATATTTGTATTGATTTTTGATTGGTAATGTAGGTATACAAATCCAGCGCATTGTTGATGAGATCAATCATTCTGAGGTGCACGGGATTAAACCTTATCCTTCCGGTTTGTATTCTTGACCAATCAAGCAAGTTCTTCATTAAATCCATAGCCCTCAGCGAGGAGTGATTGATAATCTCGGCATACTCCTCGATTCCCTCATAATTTTTTTCTTTTACCTGCTCCAGTAAAATCTCACTGAATCCCAGAATGGAATTGAATGGATTGATCAGATCGTGGGATATAATTGAAAACAGCCTGTCCTTTTGAGCATTAATTATTTTTAGCTCCTCGTTTCTTATATTAAGTTTTGTTTCAGCATTTTTTCTTTCGGTAACATCCATAGTATAGCCGGCTAAAAGCGTTTTGTCCTCCATGACAATTGGAAACTTGATGGTAGAATAATGACGACCCATTAATTCTTCTTCTATGCTACTTACTTTTTGAGAAGAGACCACCGACCAGTCATCATTGGTCATCTTCGTGGCAAACTCAGCAGGGAACAGATCATGCATGTTCTTGCCTATTATTTCAGAACCTGGCTTTCCGACCATATCTGCGAAATTTTCACTGGCCATCAGGACTTTGCTTTCGCATTGGGTAACCGCTTTGATATAGACATAAATGGGTGAAAATTTCATGAATAAGGTGTTCAACTCTATGCTTGCGCGAAGTTCATCCAACAACTTTTGTGACTGGGGGTCATTCTTTTTTTTCACCATGCCTGTTTGATGTAAATTCAATCTAATTTTTTATCCTTGTGTGGAAATTATTCATAACCGAGATTACTCTATTATTAAGGTTCTTGTATATTTCCAAATGAATGCCTTGGTTTCCATCTGATCTAAACCTGTACTCTAACTAATTTTATCCAATTGATTCCTGGATATCACCAGAATTCTACCACACTGACAGGTATTAAATATACAACCTGTATCCATCATTGATTGCACGCTCAGGCATTCTTTTTTAATTTCCGGCTGATAATGCAATTGTCATTTCATTCTAGTTTAAGAGACGAATTGATCAGTCTCAGATCCCTCCGATTCGGGAACTCGAATATACATTAATTCCATATCAATTACAGGGATATTTTGGCCTCCATCATTTGCAGAACAAACGTTTTTAATTTTATCATGGTATTTCTGAACCATCTGAAATATAATAATTAAAAGTTGTAAATTCATGGGCTTTAAATTTTTCTGAATTCCTTAAAAACAAACATTGAATATGAGAAATGCTGCTATTTCAAGACGCAAATTTTTAGGCACGACAGCGACTGTTGCTGCCGCATCGATCGTTCCTTTTAATCTTTCTTTCGCCAGCGGTGGTAAAAAGCCCAATTCAAAAGTGAACGGTGTTCAATTAGGTATCACTACCTATTCCTACCGTGCCATTTCACACAACCTCGATGAGGTACTTGAGTATGTTCTGAAAGCCGGGGTCAATGCCCTTGAGATGAGAAGTGTCCTTGAAGAGGGTCTGGGTATTCCTGCCGGACCGGGTCGGGCGCCACGTGGTGCAGAGTTGACAGACAAAGAGAAGGCCGAACGTGCCAAAGCTGCAGATGTTGCAAGAGAGGAGCAGCGAAAATGGCGTTTGTCGCTGCCCATGCAAAAGTATGCCGATGTCCGCAAAATGTACAACAATGCCGGTGTGGATATCCACATTGCCAAGTTTGTACCTTCCGGCTGGTCGGATGAGGAGATTGATTATGCCTTCAACGCAGCCAATGCGTTGGGTGCCTATGGAATTACAGATGAGGCCAGTGTCGTTGCCTGCAAGCGTCTGGGTAAATTTGCCGAGAAGCACAACAGCCTGGCCATATATCATACTCATGGTCAATTTGGCGAGCCCGGTTTTGACATTGACACCTTGCTTTCCTATTCACCTGCCAACAGGCTTAATATGGATGTGGGGCACTATTTCGGAGTTACAGGAAAACATCCCAACGAGATACTCCTCAAATACCACGACCGGATTCCGATGATCCACATGAAGGACAAGACCGGCCCCAAGCATGCTACGCCAAATACAAACAAACCGTTTGGACAGGGTGAGACCCCGATTGCTGATATACTGCAACTGCTGAAAAAAGAGAAATGGCCGATCGATGTTTTCGTGGAACTTGAATACGAAATTGCACCGGATTCCGATCCGGTCAAGGAGACCATCAAGTGCATCGATTACCTGCGCAATATTCTTGAGTAAGTAGAAATTACAGATTTATTACAAACAGCCCCGTCAGTTTAACTGATGGGGCTGCCTGTTTGGTGGTGCGGTAAACTGCATAAACCGGCAACTATTTTTTGTTAAAGGCGTAGGTTATACGCACGTTCCAGACCAGTTTGTTCCCTGCCGGGATGTCCGTATGAATGGGTTGGTTGAGCATGGTTGCCATGGGAAAAGGGAAATTATTTTTGTTCAGGGAGAGGGTAGTGGAGAGGTAAGTCCCGGTGACTCCGTCCTGGTACAGATAATATAATTGCGGATTAAATTTCGAAAATCCATAGGCTGGAGATTTCGAGCAATCGGTGTGTGTGAAATACAAGAGATTGTATGCATTTTCTACCGGAAGCCATCTCCAATAAACTTCAGTGCTTCGATAATTCCGGATCGCCAGTAGGTCCAATTGTGGGCGCCATCTCTGATGCGAAACTCATGCGGTACTTTTTTCCCCGCCAGCAGGATATGCGCCAGACAATTGCCTTCCGACAATCCATCATCGTCGCCACAATCAATCCAGTATCTGACTTTGGCCAGTTCTGAAGCTGGCTTCATTTTGATGGTGTACAAAAGCGAATGAGCGTAATAGAATGGAGTCAATCTGTTGGTTCCGGTTAGCCCAAGGCCAAAGACTTTTCCGAATCTTCCGTCATATTCTTCGTTGGTCATTTTCAAAATCGTACTGTCACTCCTGATCGCGGCGCTTAAGGGAGCTGCGGCAGAAAACATTTCAGGATACTTCAGTGCATAATAGAATGTACCATAGCCACCCATGGATAAGCCTGCTATACCTCTGTACTTCCTTTCCGGGCGAATCCTGAAAGTCTTCTCAACCTCCGGGATAAGTTCTTTGATGAAAAAATCCTCATACAACACTTTCCCGTCCGACGAATTGATGTACCAGGTTCTTTCGGCATCAGGCATGATCAGTATCATGGGAGGGATCGTTCCATTTTCAATGGCTCTATCGGCATTGCGTTTTATTTCTCCTTCCTGTACCCAGGAGGATGAATTTTGACCCATTCCATGCAGTAAATAGACCACAGGGTAGTTTTTTTGGCTTATTTCATAATCCTCCGGCAGATAGACGGAATATTTTACACGCTTTCCCAACAGGGAACTATTGATTTCCCTGTTTTCTAAAATTTTTCCTTCTGCATGACCCGAATTGGAAACAAAGAGGGCGAGCAAGAGAAAGAATAAATTAAATTTCAATGTTTTTAAATACATCATGGTTCTTTTTCCCGAGAGATTAAGTTCAATTTAGGGTTATCATTGATCCAAAGTTACTCTTTTTCCTTGCGGGAACATGTAACGCAAGAAGATAGGTAGGAAGCCAAACCTGCCGAACTTTCAAGATACAACTGATGGCAAGTCTCGGGATCACAAAACGGGAAATCCTACTTCAATTCGTGCTTCCCATCCCGGAGAAAAGTCACTGTCGGTGGTACTTTCCTATTGCTGAACAGATCATAGCTCTTCTTGAGATCTCCCCACAAGTTGATGTCATCCTTGTATTTGCTGTACCAGAATTTAAATTTGGAATAGGTTTCATCGCTCAATCTAGCCGGGAAAATGGTCAGTTCGATCTCTTCCTGGCCTGCATTGTAAGCCTCCACACAGTAAACGAACAATTCCCTGATCCTGTCGTCTGTCATCGCAAGGCATCCGGAGGAAATGCAGGAGCCATGGATAAAGATATTATTTCCCAGATGCCTGCGAACTCCCCTGATGCTGTCGGACGCATTCGGGTAGTTGATCTTCATCGACAAATAGTACTTGCTGAAGGGATTGAGTCCTGAAATGTGGTAAAACCCCTCAGGAACCTGTAAATCGCGGGATCGTCGCTTGGCTCCAACATCGCCCGACAGATCACAGATGGGCAACTCTCTGACTAGGGTATAGACAGAGTCGCAACTGTTTTTAGCCCACAACTCAACGACTTTTTCAGTTTTGAAAGCACGGAGGTAAATACGTAAGTTATCGCGTGAAATTGAATGCCCAGTGAGCGCTTCTTCCACGATTTTCTCTTTGGCTGCGTAGGCTTCCCTCACCCGCGTATTTTTCAGCTGCTTCTCCCGGTAGGTATTAGAAGTCATACCTGAACAAAGTAAAAACAGGGGGAAGAGTAATATCAAAAGTCTCATGAATCAATCTAAAAATGACCGGACAAAAATAGTGGAATAAAGTTCAAAAATGAAGGTGCATGGATGATCCGTCTTTTTATCCCCTGCTTGGCATTGTCTCCCTCCCGGCAGGATGGACTTTTGAATGAAAATTCAACGATCGTTGTCGCGTCTATCCGGTAATTTTTTCTGCCATGTTCAACCTGGTTGAAACTAACTAAAGTTCCTTTTTTTCGGCTTTTCCTACTTTTGAATCGGCAACTCCATTCACCTGATGGGTCGAGAAGTTGGTGACGTTTTTTAGTATAAAGAGAGGCGCACCATCCCCCTTTTGAGCATCTACCTGAAAGAAAACAGCATCGTGAACGTCGTCGAGCACAAAGGCGGATCGCTCGTCGCGGTTGAGATAGCGAAGTACAACATCGCTCACCCTCAGTCCTTTCACATATCTGAAATACATTCCGTAGGCAGGCAGGGAATGCCAGCGATAGGGATCCGGATAGACGTCAATATTTTGTGCAACCTCCTTCCCGATCGCATCTTTGGATGCTCCAGCCCGAAAATATATGCGGATATTGGAGAGGGTCAGATCTTCGATGTAATGACCGGGAATACCCATGACCATTGCCGCACCCACTTCGGGGAATTTAGGCCTGCCTCCAACATCATATACATTGATATTACTCAAAGTGATCCTTCTGCAAACGCCTACCGGTGTCCCTTCGGGTCCGCGCATTCGGGCATTGAGCCGGATAAAGAAAGGGGTATCCGTCACATCGCGCATGGTGATGTTGTTGATCAGCACATCCTCAATTAAGCCGCCATCGGCCGTTTCGATGCAAATTCCCCTTGAATGTTCGAATACACAGTTGGATACAGCAATATTCCTGAATCCCCCGTTCGACTCGGTTCCCAATTTCAAACGGCCGGTAATACTGTGGTTGGCTTTCGGGTCTTCGTCTTTAAACAGGGTTCTGAATGTACCGTCCATCAGAGTGCCATGATCATAGCCATATACCTGGCAATTGGTAATGGTGACATTCTCCGTGGCACGTGCATAACCCAGCCCAAACGACGATTTCAGACACAGTCCATCGTCAGTAGGGGAGTTGATGTTGCAGTTGGAAATTCGCACGTTTTTGCAGCAGTCAATATCGAATGCGTCACGATCGGCATCTGCACGAACATTATCGATGGTCAGGTTGTCAACTCCGGTGGCCAGGATGCAAAAGTGACCTCCGTGAAGAATAGAGATGTCTCTGATCGTCACATTCAAACAGTTTTTTAATCCGATCGCCTTGTTCCCTGAACCTTTGATGTTTGGTTTGTCATAGGTGTACAGCCCTCTTCCCCAGATCATTCCGTTACCTGTAATCGAAATGTCACGCAGACTATCCCCATATATCAGGCTGTTTTTCCAGTAGCTGTGTCCGAAGTCCTGAAATTTCTTGTACCAGGCATCTTCCTCCGGCAAATCATACCCAACTCCGTTTACCTCCTGATCGCCAATCAAAACTGCCCCCTGATCGAGATGAAGCGTGATTTTACTTTTCATCCGGATGGTGTAGGACAGAAAATTACCCGCAGGAAAATAGACCGTTCCTCCTCCATTTCTAGCCGCTGTCTCAATCGCGGTATTGATGGCTAAGGTATTGTTGGTTAGGCCATCTCCTTTGGCTCCATAATCGAGTACATTGTAAAATGTTTCTTTCGACCGGGCGGTCAACGACAGTGAAACCGACAATAATACAGTGATAACAACCTTGTAATTCTTCATCATACCGTAAGATTTAAGCATCACCTTGAAAGACCTTGATTTTTTTGGATGTATTGATCCGGTTCACCATTTGAAACTATTTATTCGGGGTAAACTTTTTGCGTTCAACATCCTCATCATCCATATCAGGTCCTTTTTCGATTTTTCTCCAATCGATCGTTTTATTGTACTTTTTCATTGCCTTTTCTGCATCAAATACTCTCGAATCAATCATTTCCAATGTATACGGGGTGTAATCCGGCGTGGAAGTGAAAAAATCCTGCAGCAGGGAGGCTGTCACATCAAACTGATTGACATAAGGTACATTCAGAATGTTGTACATGGTTTTCAGAATCGAACCGAAATTGGCATGCGTGTGAGATACGTAACCTCTTTTGACATAGGGACCTGCCATCATCAATACAGAACGGTGGGCATCAATATGATCCACTCCCCCCTGAGGATCATCTTCTGTGATGATAACCAGCATATTCTTCCAGTATTTTGTCCGTGACAGAAAGTGAAGGATTCTTCCTACGGCGAGATCATTGTCAACCATAAATGAATGCGGATAATAATAACCATCAGCAGGTCTGATGTCTGCACCGTGATCATTCGGAACCTGCATCGTCAGCAGGGATGGCAGTTTCTGTTTCCCTTTGATCCATTTATCTGTAAATTCCTTCTCGAACTGATCCATCCGGTACTGATCCGGAATATTGGTATTGAATCCGGCGTAATTGTGACTTGTGCGGTTAAACAATGCATTCTGCATGGGGACCATCACTCCGTGAGCAGCTCCGGTATTGGTGTCATACCATTCCTCCCGTTGGTGTCCCGCTTCATTGGCCTCCCCAAAGTTGTAAAAAGATACATTTTTTCTGTCAAGTGCTTCCCAGAGCCCGCCAATTTCAGCATAATCTTCAGGATCGACACTTCCTGTCGTGCACGGGAAACGTCTGCCGGGAGCTTTTGAGAAGATTTTGGCAGTTTTGGAGACGCTGGAATTGGTCTCCACCCACTCATTGGGAATGACCCCCACCATCCAGTGATGCCCGTGAATTGAGGCATCTCCATCGCAATAGAAATTATCTGAGAATGAGAATTGTTTGGCTGCTTTGATATGATTGGGACTGATCACCGGATGCGGAACCTTCTTCCATAGTGAATCGGGAGTGGTATAATCATTCCGAATGCCATATCTGGCCAGCGTACTGTCGCCCGTTGCATTTTTCAACTGACCAAAAACCTCGTCATAAGTCCGGTTTTCCTTGGTAATATAGACGACGTATTTGATTGGCGACTTCCTCAGGCCGGGCAGAGCCGGCAGTGGATTCGTCACATCGTCGGCAACGCTGATGCTTTTGAAGGTATTGTCAATTACCTGACGGGTATAGGATGCCAGTTGAGTGGCATCAGGCACCGGTACTTTCTGGAAACTTCCCAGTTGAATGTCGCCGATGTAACTTCCCTGCGGAGGCATCACAAAACCTTTGCCACCATTGGGTCCTGCGCCCAATCCACGGCAGGTAATGATGTACATTTCCTTTTCATCCTTTGACAGTTTCACACGAGTTGGTCCCCATCCGGTCGGTATTAATCCTTTGGTTGTCCTGGAATCGACATCAATCACTGCCACCGCATTAAACCCGAGCAACGCAACATAAAGTGTTTTCTCATCCTGGCTCAAGGTGAGGCCAAAAGGTAGCATTCCGCGGTATTTGTTGATTCGGGAATCCACGAGGATTGGAATTTCACCCAGGAGTTTGTGATTTTTGTAATCGATGATCGAAATATTGTCATTCGTGGCATTGGTGACATAGGCAAATTGTTGTCCGGCTGCAATCGAATTGGGACTTGCTCCACCTACAACTTCAGCATCTTCAACCATTTGTCCGATCTGATAACCGGTTTTGAATTTATCCATGACTTTATTCGTCTGCAAATCAATGGTAAATACGCTCATCGCATCCGGGTGCAGGGGAGACCCCACTCCCGGGACTTTGCGTCCTTCGACCACAGTTCCATTGATGGACTCTTTGGTGTTATTGCCATAGGGGTGGTGCGAAATAAGCAACGAATCGTAATTTTGAGGAGTGGCGCCGGTTATCAGCGGATACTCGTACATTCCCACGTTGGCAACAAGCGCAGTCTTTTTATCCGGGCTCAAAGTCAAGCCAAAAGGCTGGCGTCCGACTTGGACAGAGGCCGTAATCTTCCTGGATGGCAAATCAATTCGAACCATCCTGAAATTGGCCCTGTCGAGTACCAAGAGCTCCTTGTTCGCTTCGTTCAGCACCAGATCGGACGTGAAACTGTCACCGTAATCAATGCCATCAACTAGGCCGTTCAAGGAAATGGAATCGATGCGACTCAATGTTTCGATGTTGTAAATGATTACTGCGCCATTATCGCCACCGCTCAGATAAATTGTTTTGGAATCCTGCGAAAAGGCAATCCCCAAAAAGGACCCTTTGGACAAGGGTGATTTGATTTTCTTGTCATAGCTGGGTACCCTGATCGTTTCCAAGGACTGTAAATCGATAATTGAAAATACTCCATTGTGAAGGGTGACGGATTTCTTACCATCGGCTGAAATCGCCATTCCGAAAGGATCGTGCGTTATCCGGATCAGATTACCTGCTGGCTGAAGAAATCTTCCGCTCGGCAAAACGGTTGTTCCTGTCAGGTTAATCTCTGTAAATTTATTTCCGGCAGGGACTGAAAGTATTTCTATCTTTTTCTGCGCCAAAACAATGTTGGACAATGCCAAAAGAAATACAATCATTGATCTAAAAATCAATTTCATGGTAGGTATTTGTTTTTTAATTGCCACGTGAAGTACCCATCTATTCATTTTCGGTTGGCATGAGCCTAACCAGTTGGTATTTCAGATGACTGTTATTAGTTTCGTTGAAAATATTTCACAATTCTAAACATTTTCATTTAATCGCTCACAGTATTTGAAACTTATTCTGTTTTTTAACGAATTGAATGTTAAATATGTCGGCCAATAGTTTCTAAATTTGGCGGCTAAGAAATACTGAATCGAGTTGAAATGAAGAATTCTTGTATCGTGCTGGAAGGAGGCGGACTTCGGGGTGCGTTCACCAGTGGAGTGCTTGAATGCCTTCTCGAAAGAGGTATCAATTTTGACAGGGTGATCGGAGTATCGGCAGGAGCCTGTGTAGGCGCTTCATTCGTCTCAAAGCAGACAGGAAGAAACAGAAAAGTTAATGTGGAATATCCTTCCGACAAACGCTACATGGGACTTTGGCATCTCCTAACGACAGGATCCTATTTCAATATGAAATTCGTTTTCAGAGAACTTCCCGTCAGGATTGTTCCTTTTGATGAAAAATCTTTTTATGAAAATGCGACCGAATTTGATGTGGTAACCACTTCATTGGATACCGGGGAAAGCATCTACTTTTCAAAAAGTGAGATGGAGGATATTGGTATAGACAAAGTACTAGTTGCCTCGTCAAGTATCCCGCTTCTATCCCAACCGGCAGAGATCAAAGGTCGGCTGTTTCTTGATGGTGGAGTATCGGATTCAATACCTGTACAATACGCGTTGTCGGCACATGAAAAAGCGGTGGTCGTTCTGACGCGTCCGAGAGGCTATCGAAAAAGAAAGGTAAGAAACAGGGCTCTTTTGAACCTTGTTTTCAGAAAGAATCCCAGATTTCTGAAGACTTTGCTTAACAGGAATAATGCGTACAATGCGACGCTTGATTTCTGCTTTCAGATGGAAAGGGAAGGGAAATTATTCATCGTTGCTCCTTCGCCTGAATTCTCCATCGGGCGTACAGAAAAGAGCCTTGAAAAAAGAATGCGTCTCTACAATCATGGCTATGATTTTATGAGTCAAAACATCCAGGAATTGCAGCTTTTTTTGACGAAATCTGAAATTTAGATCTGCTCAGGGTATCCTGTTTCTGCCATCTCTGCTTTATTGGCAAGGCGAAAGCTTTTGCGGTAAACACTCCGGTTTCCAAAGATGAAGCTCTTCGAATTTCTGAGCACCAATTTTTCTGGTTCAGAGGCATTCTTCTGGTGGCGACAATCTTCCGAACAACATTTTTCATACTGTTCAGCACACTGGTCACACTGGATGAAAAGCAAATGACACAGTTCATTGGCGCAGTTCGAATGGACATCACAAGGATTGCCGCACTGGTGGCAATGTGCAATAACCTGTCCGTCTACAGATTCACCCATTCGTTCGTCGAATACAAAGTTTTTACCGGTGAAATGGGACTCCAGATTCAACTGCCTGATGTTTCTAGCATATTCCAGGATCCCTCCATGTAGTTGGTTCACATCCTGAAAGCCGTGATGTTTCAGATAAGCGCTTGCCTTTTCACAGCGAATTCCACCGGTGCAGTACAGTAATAATTTGGAATCCTTTTGATCTTTCAATAATTCCGTCACCATCGAAAGTTCTTCGCGGAAGGTGTCTGCTTCGGGACAAATGGCTCCTTTGAAATGCCCGATTTCTGATTCGTAATGATTTCTCATGTCTACCACAATGTGTTCCCCTGATTCGACGAGGTGATGAAACTCCCTTGCATTCAAGTGATTTCCCACATTGGTCACATCAAATGCGTCATCATCAAGTCCGTCTGCGACAAGCTTGGATTTTAATTTGATGGAAAGTTTGTAAAATGATTTACCATTGTCCTCAATGGCATATTTGACAGGAATCCGGTCGAAAATCGGGTGATTCGATAAAGAATCCAGAAAGGCATCCATTTTTTCCTCCGGAACGCTCATTTGTGCGTTGATACCTTCCCTGGCAATGTAGATTCTGCCAAAACAGTTCATCTCACTCCATTCGCGATAAAGCTGATTCCTGAATTCCTGAGGATCCTCCAAAATATAATAGCGATAAAATGAGATGGTCTTCCTGGTAAATGTTTCTGACATCAGGTTCTCAATCAGTATTTTACGGTCAATGGCATTGTGAAGTTGCATGGATCTGTTCTTAATAGTTTCTTATTCTGGCCGACTAATTCTCAAATTGCTTTTTGTTGCAAGGAATCGATCAACCGGTGCATCGATGCATCCCTTTTCCGAAGGAATTACAAGGCGGCGAATTTACTAATTTTATCAGGACTAAATAAGAATAAATTTCAAGAATGGATTATTCCCTGATCAAAAGATTTAGGGTGGCAGAGTTTTGTGTCAGATTTGGAATCAAACCACGATTAAAAACTGCGATTAGTTTCCGTAGGATGATCAGGAAACGGAATAATATAAAATCAAATGGAATTTGGGCAATCTGCCGAAAGGCAGTCAGTTTTTTTTGCGATTCCCTTCGGGAGGTTTATTTTCAAGATGGAATAACTGGTGATGAGGATTCCGGGAATAATAGTTTGCGCAGGCAATTATTTGATAACCATCATCTTTGTCGAATAGGAATCTTTTTGGTTTAGTGTTGCCCGCACGATGTAGAAACCTGCTTTTAAGTTTTCGACAGATATATCATTGAGCAATTCCTGATTCGTGTTGTTAACCTTAAATTCCATTACTTTGATGCCTGTCGAACTCGTGATACTTACAACGGCATCATCCTGAACCTCCGCATTTATTTTCAGTGAAAAACTCACCCTTACCGGATTTGGATAGATGGTAAGAGATGAAATTCCAAGGGTGGAGATCGGATTTGAGGAGTTGATGCATCCGTCGCGGTCGATGGTTTCAACATAGTACGCACCAGGCAAGTTATTCGCTTTGCAATAGGGCTGAACCGCATCAGGTATAGCTGAGTTACTCTTGAACCACTGGTAACTTTGGATGGAATCACCCGGACTGGAACAAATCAGTTCACTTCCTGACTGTTGTTTGATCACAGGGATCATTCCTTTTTTCACCCAAGTTGTGGCCAGATTGCTGAGAGAGATTTCAGATCCGTCGTCTTTGATGGCTGTTACACGAAAATTATATTCCAGACCATGGGTAAGTCCCGAAATAACCTGCACAGTATCAGCACTGTTGGTTTGTGTGGAATCAATTTTTGCAAGAGGATTATTGATTGTTCCGCCATAAATTATGTACCGAAGAAAATTGGGATCGTTTTGGCTCGTCCATTTTAATGTCACGAGGTCATTGCAGGAAACGACTGTCAGTCCGATTGGATCAGCCAGAAGAGCAGAAGTTGTCTTCAATGCGATGGTGTTGGAATTGTCGGATGTTCCACCCGTATTGTATGCGCTTACCCTATAAAAATATTCACTACTTGAATCCAATGCAGTAATGCGAAAGGAGGTGACATTTCCAACATCTTTTTTGTTCCATTCGGCTACGAAAGATGTAAATTCGGCATTGGTAGAAATATCAAGTTGATATCCGGAAGCAGCAGCAGAAGGTTGCCAGTTGGCAGAAAAACCATTCTTCACTCTATTTGTTGCTTCATAGGCAATTGGGGCAATTGGTCGACCGGGCAAAACAGGAGAGGAAAATGAAACCGTCTTAAGGATGGTATTTTCTGTAATCCCTGTGATGGGGCAGCCGGTCAAGTCGGAAGCCCATGATTTTGCATTGGGAATAGTGTTATCAGTAAAGGAAGTTTTATTGGAAGATCCGGGAAAAGGTAATCCTGAGCTGTTGATTATTCCGTAATTGGCCGGTGGGAGATCAGTGGCATTGGCGCAGACAGGATACATTCCCTGATGACTTCCTGAATTAATTTTATTTCCGTTGGTTGTGATAAAGTTGCCGTCTACATGATATATCACCAACCCATGCCCGGGAATATAGCTGTCAAAATTCTGTTTTTGCCTGTTTTCGCAAAGGAAGAATTCATTTGGTGTGGCGGTACTGATCATGTAAAAGCTATTGCCGTTCCTCTCGGCATCGTTCATTGTAATATTTGCACCGGCTGTTACCTTCTTTGCGGTTGCCCAGCCAAAGGTGAAAATTTTGTTGTAAGGATTATGGTGGGCAGGAGTTGCTCCACTGTTATTCCAGGAACCATCTCCCATTAAGTCCCAGCTTCCGGTACCAGAATTGGACCCATCCGTTGCATAATTGGTGTCATAATAGTCCGTTGCCCCCAGGATGTGTCCGAACTCATGACATATTGCACCAATGCGTATCATCCCTGTACCGCTTACACCTCTTAACTCTGCTGAGCATGCATAATTGCTGATGATTTTTTCATCCATCGTTACTGCAGGAATAGCAGAATTGTGGGCCCAAATGTTATTGGAAGGAGCACCGGCCTCTTCTCCAAATCCGGAATGAATGACATAAACTCCATCTACGGATCCGTCGCGGTCGTTGTCAAAATCGGCATAATTGACGGAAGGATCTGCCAGTGTTACTGCTTCATTCACGAGGCTTTGGGCGTTGATATCATTTCCGCTTGCATCGTTGGCTCCGTAATAGGCCATGTTATGAGCCGCCGTGTAGGGACCGGCAACAGTCACAGATAGGTTAAGCTGGCCGTATGAATTTTCTGCATAATAGTCATAAACGCTGCCGGTTGCACCATCTGTGGCATATCCAACCTGATTGAAGAGGTTTTCAAAATCTGCATTTGTTTTTGTAA
This sequence comes from Prolixibacteraceae bacterium, assembly GCA_037129695.1. Classification (GTDB taxonomy): domain Bacteria; phylum Bacteroidota; class Bacteroidia; order Bacteroidales; family Prolixibacteraceae; genus CAINVV01. Next base: position 6,105 of record JBAXUL010000047.1, on the reverse strand, counting down.
AAGCTTGATCAGTGAAGCCAATCAGAATGCAAATGAATTTTTTTGTTCCTGTAACAGAGGCTGATTTCAGCCTGTTTATCTGTGTCATCTGAGAGATGCTTTTTATCATCCCTACTTGATTTTTTGAATAAGTAAGACCTTTGGGGGTATGGCTTAAGAACTGATTGTCTGAACCACTTCTTTCCCGCTCATTTCTTGCCTGAACGCCTGAAGGTATCATATCGAATGTAGTACTTAGTCTGGTGTATTCGAAAATACCCTTGTTGTTTCTCATGATGGAGAAGCCGTCAGTCGTCTGAGCCCATTTCAAATGTTCATCTCCTCTCAGGGTGATTGTGATCCGCGTACCATCTGGTTGAGTGATCTCAATCGGGAAAGGATATGCCGATACTCCAAATGCCGTCTGAATGTTCGCAGTCAGAATAACTAAAAACAAGTATAGTAGCAGGGTTCTCATTGGATGAGTACAAGCAATATCAATTGTAATTGAAAGTGACCGGGTATTGGTTTTGTGTCTGGTAATTACTGATGGTCTGATTGATAGGGATGTTTAAATCGGCGCCAATCGTAATCATTCTGGTATTTCCTTGGGTGGAACTGGCCAGGGTTTGGTTGGAATTGAAATTGCTCACGGTGATGGAGTTGGAAGTGCCATCTCCGATAGCGATATTAGTGGAAGGAAGGGTAATGTCGAAAGTTGAATGGGTTGTGTCTGTTACGACGAAAGAGGTTAAAGTAACCGGCCCGTTTTGTTCTAATTTAATGCCTGAGGCTGTTATCGTATTTTCAACGCTATTGATTGAGGTTGCACTATTTTTTGAAACGACAATTTCTCCTGAGTTAATAACGCTTGTATTTGTGATTCCAATTGGAGCAACTACTTCGGCATAGATGTTGACGTAGGCTGTTGCCTGAGCTAAACTCTGAAGTGAGCTTGCGAGGAGTATGATTCCGAATCCTATGATTATTTTTGCTTTCATTTTTGCTTTTTTCAGTAACCTTTTGTACAAGCAAAAATAGGGAAGCGGTACTCAGTGAATTATAAGGGAAAGGGAGTTAAGCATTACCTAAAAAACTGATTGTCTTGTAGGTGAAATGTCTACAAGCATGACATGAAAAAAGGGACAAGCGTCGGCTTGTCCCTTTTTTATGTCAGAATTTTCACACTAAAATGGCATCAGTAAATCATTGAATATCTGTAGGCACTCATGGAACTCGCAATTGTATTTGCAATGCCTTTTGCAGACTTAGCCAATTCTCCTATCACTCGATCAATTTATTTCTTAACGCGTACATTGTCAGTTCGGCGTTTTTCTTCATCTGCATCTTTTCCATGATTCGTGCCCGATAGGTGGCTACGGTTTTGTCGGAAATAAAAATTTCAGCGGCAATTTCGGCGACCGACCTTCCCTTGGCCAGCATTATCATCACCTGAAATTCCCTGTTTGAAAGTGCTTCATGCAGTTGTTGGTCGCTGCTGCTCACTTCATTGAACAGTAGTTTTTCGGCAAAGGCAGCAGATACATATTTCCCGCCGGCGGCAATCTTTCGGATAGCCTTCGCCATTTCATCGAATGCACTGTCCTTCGACAAGTACCCTGATGCGCCTAATTTGAATGCACGAACCGCGTACTGTTCCTGTGGGTGAAAGCTGAGCATCAAAATGCGGGTTTCGATATTATGGAACTTTAATTGCTGCAATAAATCCAAACCGGTAATTTCAGGCATGGAAATATCAAGTATTGCCAGATCGTAATTGGTACTTCTCATTTTAGCAAGCGCCTCTTTCCCGTCTGCTGCTTCATCTATCAGAGTTACTTCCGGCAGGGTTTTTACGATTAGTTTGACCCCCTCCCTTACAATGGCATGGTCGTCAGCTATTAATATCTTCATCAGATTGGATGTTATAGGTTGGTATATTGACTATTACTTTGGTCCCAGATGGTTTATTCAATGCCAGTTCAAGTGTGCCATGGCATTGTACCGCTCTTTCCCTCATGCCGAAAAGCCCCATGGAATTTGAATTTTCCAGTAAATCCTGAATGATTCCGATTCCATCATCGGCAATCGTCATGCAGGTACCAATATTGTCATACCTGATTGTAATGGCGACTTTCTTAGCCTGGGCATGACGGATCACATTGGTGAGTGCTTCCTGGAGTATCCTGAAAAGTGCCAGATCTGTCTTGAAATTTTTATCAATTGGTTCTTCCAGCTTAAGTTCAAAAGACAAGCCGGTTCGTTCGTGCAAATCTCCGCAGTACCATTCTATGGCATCTGCCAGCCCAAGGTCTGTCAGTAATTTTGGGTGCAATTCGGAAGAAATGCGTTGAACTTTCCGGATGATGTCGTTGGTATTGTCTATCATATTTTCCAGTTTCTTCAACGCCAATTCGGTTCCCCTGTTTTCACGCATCCAGCTCAGGTCGATTTTGAGCGCTGTCAAAGCCTGACCCATTTCGTCGTGGATCAACAATGAGATGGCAGCCCGCTCATCTTCCCGGGCATTGATCAGATGGTGGTTCAGAAGTTGCATTCTTTCCTTACCCTTCTGTATTTCAATATCGGAACGTTTCAGTTCTTCGTTACTTTCAACAATGGTCTGCTTCTGGGTGAAAAGCTGTACAAAAATATTGACTTTGCTGATCAGAATCTTCTTGTTCAATGGCTTGATGATGTAATCGACAGCCCCCGCTTCATAGCCAGTGAGTATTTGTTCGTTGTCGGGAAAGGTAGCAGTTACAAAAATAATAGGAACACTTTCTGCGAGCCTTTTCTTATTGATTTCAATGGCCAGTTCATACCCATCCATGCCTGCCATTTGTACATCCAGAATGGCCAGAGACAGCGGAATACCTTCGATTTTTTGAAGTGCTTCATATCCGGAACCGGCTTCAATCAGATTTGCTCCAATTCCTTTCAGAATGATCTTGAGGTAAATCAGATTGGAAGATATATCATCAACAAGCAGAATATTGGGCAGCTCTTTCACAATTATTGAATTTGATAAAAACAGGTTTTGGGCTACTTATACAATGATACGAAATTTCGGTGATTATACCTTAAAATTATGTATTTTTTGGTGATGCAGCATCTGTAATAAGGTGTTACGTTACAGAGTTCTATTCGGTTTCAGGTTCAATGAAGTTTACTCCTTTGCACAATTTCAGCCATTCATTGAATAGGATCTCTGCAAAAAATATACACACTATTTAAGGTGTCATTTTTGCTGACGGTCTGGTATTTGCGTATTTCACCTGAGGACGCGCTTTCATTGGTTTACTTCTGCTGCAAGATTTGTGAATTGAGCACCATAATCAGTTAAAATTCCATATTTTTTCGGTCATGCTGGCCAAATTTCAGTTCGTAGGTTTTTCCCAATCAAAATGAAATCAAATTCATCGAAGTACATCAGATGATAAAGGGTTTCAGGCGACTACCTTACTCCCTGATGACCAATTTTCCCCGGTATTTTATTTTTGTGCATGAGAAAATTGATTAATCGATGAAGGCTGTCTCTCAAAGCCACAAGTTCCCCTATGGTCAGAGTTTCAGACATAAGTCCGGAGGCCAGTTTTCCGGGTATCTCAGCTGCAATGGTCTGAAGTTGTTTCCCTTTTGGAGTAAGTTCAACAATGACCTTCCTTTCATCCGTACCGGAACGCTGCCGTTGAATCAATCCCTGAACTTCCATTCGTTTTAATAGCGGTGTCATGGTATTGGTATTGAGTATCAGTTTTTGGGCAATCTCGTTGACTGAAATTTGGTCCTTCTCCCACAAAACCATTAGGACCAGGTATTGGGGATAGGTGATCGACATTTGATCCAGATAAGGTTGATATTCTCTGATAATCAGTCTTGAAGCTGCATAAACAGGGAAGCAGAGCTGATTGTCCAGTTTTAATTGTTCGAATTCCATGGTAGTTTTTTTGCTTGAACACCTTAATGTGTTTTGAATTGGGACGTCTGTTTTATTCCTTTCGGATTATTTGTCGAGAAACTTTTGCAGGAACAGGTCAATTTTCTCCGGTTTGGTGACAGGTGCGAACCTCTTGACCGGATTCCCCCCGGCATCGATCAGAAATTTGGTGAAATTCCATTTGATTTTCCCCCCAAACAGTCCACTAAGTTCCTTTTTAAGATATCGATACATAGGATGCGTATTTTCACCGTTCACATCTATTTTTGCAAACATTGGAAATGTAACTCCATAATTGATCATACATCCTTCTGAAATTGATTTTTCATCGCCTGGTTCCTGATTGGCAAACTGGTTGCAGGGAAACCCCAATATCACCAGACCTTGTGTTTTGTATTTCTGGTAGAGACTTTCCAAACCTTCGAATTGCGGGGTCAATCCGCATTTGCTCGCAGTATTCACTACGAGGATGGTTTTTCCCTGGTAGTCTCCCATGCTGATTTCTTTTCCCTGGAGACTTTTTGCCGAAAACTGATAGAATTGATTATTCATATATGGTATAATTATCGTATGCGATTATGTCGTTAACGATACAAAGATAAGCATAAATTATATCGCAAGCGATACAATAAATTATTTTTTGGGAAACGGATACCATCATTAAAGAAATCCCTTAAATTGCATACTAAATTGGTAGAACAATAGCTTCCTATTCATCAACACAAAACAAAAAGGGAATGATACTAACCATAGACATCGGCAATACCAACATTGTTTTCGGGGTGGCAGATCAGGGTGAATGGTTGAAAATCTGGAGAATCCAGACCGATTCATCCAAGACAGCGGATGAATATGAGGTGATTTTCAGGTCGTTGTTTACCAGTTCCGGCATCAGTGAAAGCGAAATTACCCGAACTGTGCTGAGTAGCGTAGTCCCAAGTCTGATCAGACCTTTCAGGGAGTTGCTGAGTCATTTGCTGGATCATACCCCATTGTTGGTTGAGCCTTCCGTGTATCCGAAATTGCCCATTGAGATCATGAGTCCCGACGAGATTGGTACCGATATTGTGGCTGATGCGACGGCTGCTTTCATCCGGTATGGCGGACCAAGTATGGTGATTGATTTCGGAACCGCTCTCACTTTTACCACCCTCAGCGAGAGTGGCAGGATTTTGGGTGTGGCCATTGCCCCCGGATTACTGACAGCTTTGAAGTCATTAACAGGCAATACTGCCCAGTTGCGAGATGTTCAACTGGTTGCTCCTCCCTCCGTTTTGGGAGATAATACCATTCATGCCATTCAGTCAGGAATTGTTTTAGGTTTCGCCGGACTGGTAGATTCAATGGTTTCCAGGACAGAAGATGAGCTTTCAGTGAAGTTAACTGTCATTGCAACAGGAGGATTATCATCCATTTTGTACAAAGTATCGAACAGAATTCAGATTCTCGACGAAAACCTGACCCTCGACGGATTGAAATACATGGCTGACCATCTTCCAATGTAGATGGGGGAATCCATTTTTTGCTGCAGGCAAATTATTTACAAAGGAATTTGTGGGTCACTTGTGAGGCAGTCAGAGGCAGAAATAAAACTTAAAAAGGGCAAACAGTTTAGAATCCCACACCAAACCCGATGCTGTAAAATGGAACTCCACCGTTGTAGGGTGAATTCTCATTTTGAATGACATCGAACAGGATTTGGGTGTTTAGCCATGAATTCTCAGAAATCTGTTGACTGAAACCACCTCCCAGAAACAAAAATGGAACCCAAAAGTGGGTGTTGTACCCATTCGAATGGTAAGAATCGTATTTCATCTCAGAAAATTCGGCATGTAAGTAAAACTGGGGAATGATCCGGTACCGGCTGAATACACTCGCGCCATAGTTGGATGTCTTATTGGTATATCCCGGATATCTTTTATCACTGATGTATTCGTAAGTGACAATTGCACCAATAGAAAATTTTGGGGTTATCTTGTAGGCAATCAATGGTTCCAGACCAACCGCGGTATAACTTCCGAATGTCATATTCATGTAACCTCCATAATAAAATTTGGTCTCTTTTACAATCTGACGCACGGAAGAAGTATCCCTCCGTACGAAAATTGTATCCTGAGCCTTGACTCCCAATGCGACAAAAAGCAAAAACAACCAAATCAGATGGGTTCTCATTTCTGTATACAGTT
>JBAXUL010000046.1:0-30378 GCA_037129695.1 Prolixibacteraceae bacterium | reverse complement strand
AAAACAAAAGTTATGCATTGCCTATTGCAATGATGTTTGCCCTTTTCTTTATGATTGCCTTCGTGACCGGGCTTCCCAGTCCAATGGGCGTAATTGTCGCAAAACAGTTCGGAGCATCTAACTTCTTGTCTCAGTTAGGCTTTTTCGCCAATTTCATTGCCTATGCATTCATGGGTATTCCTGCCGGAATTTTACTCGAACGAATTGGCTATAAGAAGACCGCATTGATCGCCGTCGTTGTTGGTTTCTCTGGCGTGGCGGTTCAATACTTTTCAGGCCAGGTTGGAAGCTTTGTAATTTATCTTACAGGAGCTTTCATTTCAGGTTTCTCCATGTGTATGTTGAATACGGTCGTCAATCCGATGTTGAACACACTCGGAGGCGGTGGTAAAAAGGGCAACCAGCTTATTCAGACCGGAGGATCTCTGAACTCTGTGGCAGCAACAATCGTTCCGGTCCTTGTAGGTTACCTGATGGGTGCCAACGCGGCTGAGCGCACGATCGACAAGGCCAACCCTGCCCTTTTCATGGCCATGGGAATCTTTGCCATCGTATTCGTTGTTCTTTACATCATGGAAATTCCTGAACCCCGTTTGATTGGTAAAGTGAAAGTAAAACATGAACACAGTCCACTTTCTTTCCGCCATTTCATTTTTGGGGCTATTGCCATTTTCGTTTATGTGGGAATTGAAATCGGGATACCGAGTACTGCCAATCTTTTCATGACTTCTGATTTGGCCAATGGCGGTCTGCAGATCAATGCCACAGTGGCGGGATCCGTAGTCGGAACTTATTGGTTTCTGATGATGATCGGTCGTATTTTAGGTGCCTCCTTTGCTTCGAGATTCTCAAGTAAGGCAATGCTTTCAGCAGTTTCTATCCTTGGTTTGATATTTGTTTCGCTGGCAATCTTCCTGCCAGTTACGACTACCGTCAGCATGCCTGTATTCCAGTCAAATATCTCTTTTGGTTTGGCCAACGTTCCAATCGGAATCATGTTCCTCATCTTTTGCGGATTGTGTACTTCGGTCATGTGGGGTGGCATCTTCAACCTTGCCGTTGAAGGATTGGGTAAATATACAGAAGCTGCTTCCGGTATCTTCATGGTAATGGTTTGCGGTGGTGGAATCTTACCACTTCTTCAGGGCAAAATCGCCGACCTTACTTCCTATGCAACAAGTTATTGGGTGATCTTTATCTGCATCGGCTACTTGTTGTTCTATGCCTTAATCGGCAGCAAGAATGTCAACAAGGACATTCCGGTAGAGGTTATTGCTTAAACTCATCATCAGATCAGAATGTTTGCCCGCAAAGATTCAACGATCAGTTAATCAAACAATATCAAATTTGAAAAGCCATCCGGAATTCCGGGTGGCTTTTTTTGCATGCAAATTAGGAGTGATTCACAGATTTGCCTAGATTTACGTTTAACATCCAACAAGCCTCAATTATGAAAACGATGATCCGTTATTCCTCCCTGCTGGCTGCCGCTGCTGCCTGCTTCCATGCTTCCGGTACCCCGAAGCCCAAACCCGTCAATATCATCGTTGTCTTCATCGACGACATGGGATATGGTGACCTGGGATGCTACGGAGCTACGGGTTATACCACCCCGAATCTTGATAAAATGGCCTCGCAGGGAATTAGGTTCACCAATTTCGTTTCGGCCCAGGCAGTTTGCAGTGCCTCCAGGGCCGGAATAATGACCGGATGTTACCCCAACAGGGTAGGCATCTCAGGCGCCCTGAATCCCGACAGCAAAATCGGACTGAATCCTAACGAGGAAACCATCCCTGAAATACTCAAACAACAACATTACAAAACTGCCGCCATCGGGAAATGGCATTTGGGTCACCTCAAAGAGTTCCTGCCGATGCAGCAGGGTTTTGATGAATACCTTGGACTTCCCTATTCCAATGATATGTGGCCCGTTAACTATGACGGAACACCAATTACCAAAGAAAGTAAAGGCAGGAAATATGGTTATCCCCCATTGCCGTTGATAGAAGGGAATGAGAAAATCAGGGAAATGAAAACCTTCGATGATCAATCGGAGCTGACCACCATGTACACGGAAAGGGCCGTCAAGTTCATCAACCGGAACAAGAAAGAACCGTTCTTCCTATACCTTGCCCATTCGATGTGCCATGTGCCGCTTGCCGTATCTTCCAAGTTCAAGGGAAAGAGCCAGCAGGGATTGTTCGGTGATGTGATCATGGAAATCGATTGGTCGGTGGGTGAAATCATGAAAGCCCTTGATGAGAACGGATTGACAAAACACACACTTGTAATCTTCACCGCGGACAATGGACCCTGGCTCAATTTTGGCAACCATGCCGGATCTGCCGGCGGATTGCGCGAAGGAAAGGGTGCCAGTTTTGAAGGAGGACAGCGTGTGCCATGCATCATGAAATGGCCCGGCCATATCCCTGAAGGAGCCATCTGCAACAAACTTGCCTCTACGATAGATCTGCTCCCGACACTTGCAGCCATTACCCTATCCGATCTTCCGAAGAAAAAAATCGACGGAGTCAATATTTTACCCCTGATGCTGGGGGATGTGAATGCCAATCCGCGCGAGACCTTTCTCTATTACTACCGGAAAAACAGCCTCGAGGGCATTCGAAAGGGAAACTGGAAACTTGTCTTTACCCATCCTGGAAGAACCTACCACGGATTCGAGCCGGGGAAAGATGGTTTTCCGGGCGGAACCAACGAAAATTTTCCGTTTGAGGAAGGACTGTACGACCTGCGCCGTGATCCTGGAGAACAATATGATGTCAAGGCATTTCATCCCGAGATTGTCGCCGAACTCAAAAAGCTTGCCGATGAAGCCAGGGAAGACCTTGGCGATGATCTGACAGGCAATCCGGGGAAAAACAGGAGGGAGCCGGGAGGAATTAAAAATTACTGATTAATATTTAATATCGATATGACAACCATCAAAGCCTTTTTCCTGTCAGCGCTGATTATTCTTTTTGCACTGCCAGTTATTTCGCAGGAGACAAAAGAACTGAAACGTCCTCCAATTACAGGTGTTGCCCATGCTGCCTTCTATTCCAAAGATGTGGAAAGCGCCCGCAAATTCTACAAGGATTATCTGGGATATGCCGAACCATTTTCATTGATGGCAGCCAATGGCAAGGACCTGGCGCTCACTTTCATCAAAATCAATGATCGCCAGTATGTGGAGGTTTTCCCTGAAAAGAAACAAGGTGGCAACCGCATGTACCATTTTGCAGTGGAAACGACCGATGCCGAGGCGATGCGACAATACCTGGCATCAAAAGGGGTGAAAGTTCCAGAGAAGACTCCTAAAGGAAGAACCGGAAACTCCAACTATTTCGTTACCGATCCGAATGGTACTATTTGTGAGATCGTCCAGTATGAGCCGGGCAGTATGTCGGCCAATACGGTGGGGAAAGACATGCCGGATACAAGGGTTTCCACCCGGATGAGTCATGTTGGATTCATGGTGCCTGACCTTGACAAGGCCGTTTCTTTTTATTGCGGCATACTTGGTTTTACGGAGACCTGGAGAGGCAGCCGGGACGACAAAAATGTCTCCTGGGTGAATCTGAAAGTGCCCGACGGGAATGATTACATCGAACTGATGCTGTACGATAAACAACCATCCGAAGGGTCGATGGGTTCCATGAACCATATTTGTCTGGAGGTGAAGGATGTTGCGGAATCTTCCTCCTTGCTGAAAAGCAGGCAACTTCCGGAAGGGTGCAAGACTCCTACTGAAATGAAAACCGGAATCAACAAGAAAAGACAGATCAATTGTTTCGATATCGATGGAACCCGTGTCGAGATCATGGAAGCAATAACGGTAGACGGACAGCCTGTTCCATCTTCAACTGCTCCACCATTGAAATTTATTCCCTAAGTGGTATTTTCTGGTAGCAGTATAATTTTTTACACAGAGAATTATGCTTACTGGAATGAGACTTCAGGTAACATGGAAAATTGTTTCCTGATGAAAAAGTCTATTGAGAGAAAGAAATGAGCGTCACAGAGATTGGAAATCACAAGCAATTTTCAATCTCTGTGCAACTCTGTGCTTCTCCTGGAGTTCCTTTGTGGAAGGGCTTTTAGAATTCTTAAAATGTTTCTTATTTTATTGATCATGGAAACGACAAACCACCTGTTAACGTTGCTCGGAATAACCGCATGTATCGCACCCATGCAGTTGGCAAATGCCAAAACAAAGCCCCAAAGCCCCAACATCATTTATATCATGAGCGACGACCATGCCTATCAGGCCGTCAGCGCATATGGCGACAGGCTTGCAGCGATAGCCCCAACGCCGAATATCGACAGGATTGCCAAAAATGGAATGATCTTCAACAGGTGCCTCGTCACTAACTCCATCTGCGGACCTTCTCGTGCCACCATCCTAACGGGAAAATACAGCCATTTGAATGGTTTCGTTCAAAACGACAATACCAGATTTAACGGCGGTCAGGCAACTTTTCCAAAACTATTGCAGCAAGCCGGATACCAGACAGCCATCATCGGCAAGTGGCACCTCAATTCGAATCCGACAGGATTTGATCACTGGGAAATGCTTCCCGGACAGGGAGATTATTATAATCCGGATTTTATTAATACCCAGGGGAAACATCAGGAACAGGGTTATGTCACGGATATCATCACCGACAAATCGATAGCCTGGCTGAAACAAGCTGCAGCCGGAGGCAAGCCGTTTCTTTTGATGATGCATCACAAGGCGCCTCACCGGGAGTGGAATCCCGGCCCCAAATACCTCGAACGCTTCAAGGGAGTACAATTCCCTCTCCCGGAAACGCTTTTTGATGATTATTCAGGAAGAGGAACGGCCGAACACGAGCAGGACATGACCATTGAAAAAACCATGACCATTGACACCGATCTGAAAATCTGGAAAGACACCACAACGGCCAAATACAAAAGCTACAACGGGAGGATGAATGCTGCACAAACCAAAGCATGGAAAGCATTTTACGATCCCATCAGGGAAGATTTTCTGAAAAGGGATCCGCAAGGGAAGAATCTGGTCATCTGGAAATATCAGCGATACATGAACGATTACCTTGCCTGCATCCAGTCCGTGGATGAGAGCGTGGGCAGGGTGCTCGATTACCTGAAAGAATCGGGATTGGACAAAAACACCATTGTCGTTTACGCTTCCGATCAGGGGTTTTACCTTGGTGAGCATGGCTGGTTCGACAAAAGGTGGATGTTCGAAGAGTCCTACAGAACTCCTTTGCTGATCATGTGGCCCGGGGTCATCAAGCCCGGTTCGGTGAACAAGGATATGGTCTCCAATCTCGATTTTGCCGAAACTTTTCTGGATGCAGCGGGTATACCAATACCAAAAGATATGCAGGGTCAAAGCATGCTTCCGATTCTGAAAGGAAAGACACCCCGCAACTGGCGAAAAGAACATTACTACGAATATTTTGAATATCCCGGTCCGCACAATGTAAAAAGGCATTATGGCATGAGTACGGAACGTTACAAACTGATCCACTACTATTACAACATCGACGAATGGGAGATGTTCGACAGGGTAACTGATCCCAATGAGATGAAAAATGTGTATGATGATCCGCAGTACCAATCCATCAGGGAGAACCTGAAAAAGAAACTGACTGAACTGGAGATCAGGTTCCAGGACAGTGACGCTATGAGAAAATCTTTCCTTCCTGTGCAAAAGGGCAAGGTAATAAACTAAAAATTATTGATGACAAATTTCTGGAAATTACTTCCAACACCTTTTTTCGCACTGGCCCCCATGGAGGATGTGACGGATACCGTCTTTCGCGAAGTGGTAGCGGGCATGGCAGATCCCCGCTATCTGCAGGTGCTCTATACCGAATTTGCCTCTGTCGACGGGCTCAACCATCCGGTGGGGAAGCTCAATGTGGGACACAGGCTGCTGGTCAATGAAACTGAAAGGGCATTGCTCAGAGAGAAAAACATCATGCTGGTAGTTCAGATTTGGGGCAAAGATCCTGAACTGTTCTCCAGAATAGCCAGAGAGATCACGCAGGAATACGAATGCGATGGAATTGACATCAACATGGGTTGTCCCGTTAAGAAAGTGGTGAAGAACGGATGTTGTTCGGCGCTCATAGATCAACCGGATCTGGCCAAAGAGATTATCTTGGCCACGCAGGAAGCTACTCATTTGCCTGTGTCAGTCAAAACCAGAACGGGAATCCGTAAGCACGAAACAGAAAAATGGCTGACAACCGTGATGGAAACCAAACCTGCTGCAGTGATTCTTCACGGCAGGACACAGAAACAGCAGTCGGACGGATTGGCCGACTGGGACGAAATTGGCAAGGGGGTGCAGGTAAGAAATTCGCTGAGTCCCGAGACTATTTTCATCGGCAACGGCGATGTGAATACTGTTTCCCAGGGAGTAGAGTTGTCTGAAAAATATGGAGTCGACGGCATTATGGTGGGTCGCGGAATTTTTCACAATCCCTGGTTTTTTCAACCAGACCATCCAACACCCGGTAAATCTGAAAAACTTGGGCAATTGTTGTTCCATACCCGACTTTTTGATCAAACCTGGGGGAACCAAAAAAGGATCAATATCATGAAACGATTTTTCAAAATCTATACCAACGACTTTACAGATGCATCCAAACTACGGGTACAATTGATGGATGCCAGGAGTTACGAGGAGATATACAGGATTCTGGAAAGCGAGATGAAGGATTAGTCATTACTATGAATTGATATGATGTTTAATCATAATAACTTGTATATCAATTGATACCAACAAAATTGATTCTTAAGGTTCATTGATAGATTTGTGATTCGTAAAACTTTTTTTTCAAAAGTTAACCTTAGTAGAAAAAGAGTTTCTGCATGATTTCACCTTATTACCTTATTATTTAAACAAATAGGAACTAAGCGTTAACTATTTCTATATTATATGTTTAATAAGGTAATAAGGTTATTTTCCTTCAACTCCTCTTGCTACTAAGGTTTAAACAAAAAGATAAGGTTTTCAACTCCGAATGGTTGCCAAACGTCTCATTATGGAAAAGTTTGTAGTGATTATCTATCTTTGATTCAAATAATACTCATCCAAAACAATAGTAAATGAAAGCAATGGCATTGACAGGTATCAGACAAATGGAGATGATTGAACTTCCGGTGCCTGAAATCATCCATGATAACGATGTCCTGATTCAGATGAAAGTGGTTGGTGTCTGCGGATCGGATGTCCATTATTATACCCGCGGAAAAATCGGCAGCCAGGTAGTTCAATATCCCTTCCCGGTTGGACATGAAGGAGCAGGGGAAGTCATCAAGGTAGGGCCTGCAGTAACCTCCGTCAAGCCCGGCGACAGGATTGCCATCGAACCGGCAATGCCATGCGGCGAATGCGACCAGTGCAAGGTAGGCCGTCCGCATACCTGCAGGAAACTGAAGTTTTTGGGATGCCCCGGACAGGCAGATGGCTGCCTGTCGGAATACATCGTGATGCCTGAAGATAGTTGCTTCAAGATTGCCAATACTCTGACCTATACCGATGCAGCTATCAGCGAGCCGCTTGCCATTGGCTTGTATGCGGTGAACCAGTCCATCCCGCTGAAGGGTGCGACCATCGGAATTCTCGGTTTCGGACCTATCGGGATGAGCGTTTTATTGTCGGCAAAAGCCAAAGGAGGAGAGAAATTCTTCGTAACAGACCTGGTGCCTGAACGGCTTCAGATCGCGAAAGATTGCGGAGCCATCTGGACCGGAAATCCCGCGAATTCTGATGTTGTGAGCCAAATCAAGGAGAAGGAACCATTGCTGCTGGATGTGGTTTTCGAATGCTGCGGGAAACAGGAGGCCATCGATCAGGCTGTTGAACTATTGAAGCCGGGGGGAAAACTCATGGTAATTGGTATTCCCGAATTCGATCGCTGGAGTTTCAATGTGGACCAGATGCGGCACAAGGAGATTTGTATCCAGAATGTCAGGAGGCAGAATCACTCGGTGGAAGAGACGCTTGAATTGATGGAAGAAAAGAAGATTGATGTTTCTAAAATGTCCACCCACCGTTTCCCTTTTGCCGAGACGAAAGAGGCGTTCGACCTGGTCACGGACTACCGCGACGGGGTCATGAAGGCCATGATTGACTTTTAAGTAGGAAATCAAATAGAACAAGTCGAGCTTTCCGCGACAAAAAACACACACAAGACTGGGATTTTATACAAGATTCACCATTCCCCCTTCTTACCGAATTTTTCCCTTGCTGCCTGACCAAAATCCTTGACTGCCTCATTGAATTCGGAAAGAATGATCTCTTTGCTTTTTCCGGAAGAACTACGGGCAGATTGGATCATCGTCTCGCATTCGTTGGAATCCATGAATCTGGCGGCTTCGAGCAACCGTTCCTGGTCTTCATCGGGAATCACCAGAAACCCGTGTTTGTCGGCATGGATCAGTTGTCCGGGTAAAATCTCCCTTCCAAAAACTGTCACCGGACAATTCCAGCGCACCGGAAAACTGTTGGCATGACCTACGCAAAGTCCGCGTGCCAACGCCTTGAAACCTGCATTGTTCATCTCGTCGGTATCCCGGATTCCTCCATCCGTGATGGTGCCGACACATCCAAGGGCTTTGTGGATGTTGCTGTTCACTTCCCCCCAAAAAGCTCCGTACATCGTTGGCTTGTCCAAATCCTGAACCACCACAATTTTTGGTCCGGGCATGGATGCCATGTACGCGCGGTATTCGGCCCAGCCATTGGAATTTGCCAGGGGATGTTCCGGATTGGAAGGCTCAATCACTACCGTGACAGCGTATCCGACCATGGGACCCATTTGCGGCATGTAGTCAGTCAGAGGCTCAAGGTTAAAACCCTCCCGGGCACTGTTGTGCCGTGTGATTTGTTCCCAGCCATTGTAGATGGTAGGGGTATTCCATCGTTTTAATCCGAGTAAATCAGCATGCGTAAGTTTCCTTTCCATAGTCAGCAGTTATAGTAATTTGAGTTCTCTCCGTAAATTATTGTAAACCCGTAAAAAATGGTCGCGCAAAGAACGCAATGAAGCGCAAAGTTCAGATCAGAATTCTTTGCGTCTTTCTTTTGCGTTCTTTGCGTGACATATTGAAGTACAAGATGCCTAATCCTAAAAGTTCTCTATTATTTCAAACTTGTTTTCCTTGCCTTTGGCGTTTTCAAGGATTTCATCCCAGTCAGCGAAGTCAATGTAGGAAACCCTTTGGGATTCCTTGTTTCTGATGACCAGATCCTTTTTTGTAATGGTTAGTTTTCTAACAACAACATAAAGAAAACCTGAAATTAAAAGGATGCCAAGATCTCGGAAAATATTTGCCCCACCAAAATGTTGTAATCCGCCTATCATTAAAAATCCTGCAAAAAACAACAAGGATCCGAATAAATTTCGTTTTGGATTATCAATCAGCAATTGTCCGCATTGCGGGCAACGCAGGATTTCTCCGGTTAAAGACATTAACCCCAGCTTGATTTTCGTTTGGCATGCAGGACACTTTTTTTGAATTATTTTCAAATGCATACAGTTCTGATTTGTGATGAATAAGCTGTTGACAATAAAAACCTGAAAGAAGGTTTATTGAAACATCCATTCAGTCTATTTCTTTCCTAGACTTGTATTCTTAAATGCCGATATATCAATCAATCCGTTGGTGTCGTTGTCGAAACTGATCTGGATGCTGTCGCCTGCCATGGTAACCGGCATCTCGTTGGAGATCTGGGAAGAACCGATGAAAATGTTGTTCATTCCGTTGACCGTGAAATAGTAAAAGCTATTGCCGTTTTTGGTGTCAGACTGGATCCGGTTGACCATTGTTTTCAGGATCATCTTCTTGGTTACATTTTTCGGATTGATCTTATTCCCGGCCATGTTGTAGGCATTTTTGTAGGCCATCAGGGTTTCGACCAGGGTATTGCCGACACCAACAATGGTGTAATCCTCTATCGCCACCATCGCGAACATTTTGACCAGACCTCCGTTGTCTTTCAGGGTCATCATGTAAGTGGGGATGTTGTTGATGTTGTAGGGGATCGGAAGTGAAGCGCTGAAACGTTTTTCCTGAACTTTTCCGATTGCGGAATTTTGGGCAGCACGTTCAGTCGCGCCGCTTTGTTTGTACCAGACGGCCTTTTTGGATCTTGTATCTACCAATACGAATCCGACAGTCGCTTCATCCGCGCCCACCGAGGTAAGCCCGGTGTACCAGTACGATCTGTTGTCTTCACCATAAACAAGCGAAAGGCCTTGTGTGATCTGAAGTTTGTTCTCGTTGGAGAAGTTCCAGAAACCCTTCACAAAATTACCCCAGTCGTTGAGCTGCTCCTCGATAAATTTGTCAGGCTGGACGCGATCAATCCATGCAGGCGCCTGTGCGATGGGATATTCTATGCATTTACCCGTTTCTGTGTTGACCACCACCACGCTTACGGCATCGTCTCCATAAAAACCGATTGTCTTTTTGTATTTGGTTACAACCCAGTAAGGAACGCCATCATCGTCTATCTCGAAACTATAGTCCGTCAATCCGGTATTGTAAAAGCCGCTTAAATACAAATGTCGCTCGAGGTAATCTCCGAAATAGGCTTCAGACTGATATTTGATCAGCACTTTGTGGCCGTTGGCTTCCTGCACCAGTTTGACATCCCTTTCGTTGCAGGCATTGACCATCACATATCCATTGGTTCCTTCCTGGTTTTTGTTCCACTTGAAGAATCCTGAATGGAGCAGGGGTGCAACCCAGTATAAATCATTTTTTACTTTCTGGATCACAAAAGTACCTAAACGAACCTGGCTTCCAAGTGCAGGCTGAGCCCCCAGTACTTTATCTCCAAGAAGATTGGCAAGGGATTCATCGACCACACGTATCTTATCGATGGAAATCGGGGCCATGTGGGTGGAGAGATTTTCCCCCACTTCAACGTTACCGATGAGTCCGCGGTAATCGTTCCACCTGAAGAGCGACCATGATGTTGCGAATGGCACTACTGTCATATAAAAGAGTAGCCCGATCAAGATCCATTTCGGCACCTTCATTTTTGTCAGGAGTTGAATCGCCTGCATTTCGTTGGTAATCTGAGGAATCACGCGAAGATTCAGGATGATCCACAGAAAAGTCAGTGCTCCGATCAACAACGGAAAGCCCATGAAACCATAGGCCACCACCGGCATCTGGGTATACAGGATCACCAGAGTCACTATGACCAGGATGAAAATTTGAGTAATTTTTTTCATAATATTATTTGATTGGGTGAAGGATATTTTCTGAATCAATTATAACAAAGATAGTTCATTTGGAGGTAAATATCGAAGTCAGTACCAAGAGCGCGATTTTTATATTATTTATTATTATGGGTCATTGCTACTTGTTTCTCCAACTATTATTTTTAAATTTGTCCGTGAATATTTAAATTTGCTATTTGAAATTACGCGGATGATTGATCGAAGAATTGAATCTGAAATTTTTGATTCGCTGGATACATTCCCTATTGTATCCATCATCGGACCCAGACAAGTTGGTAAAACAACCCTGGCCAAACTGATCCAGTCGAAATCCGGAAGATCCTCCATTTATCTTGATTTGGAGCGGCATTCAGATCTGTTCAAACTAAATGATGCTGAACTGTTTTTTTCCCAACATGCCGGAAAATTAATTGTCATCGACGAAGTTCAGCATAAAAAAGAGTTGTTTCCGCTTTTGCGTGCGATCGTTGATCAAACCCGCGAGCCCGGTCAATTTCTGTTACTGGGTTCAGCTTCTCCTGAACTGATCAGACATTCATCTGAATCACTTGCCGGTAG
Organism: Prolixibacteraceae bacterium; assembly: GCA_037129695.1. GTDB lineage: Bacteria > Bacteroidota > Bacteroidia > Bacteroidales > Prolixibacteraceae > CAINVV01. The sequence goes on along the minus strand of JBAXUL010000046.1, from coordinate 18,562 downwards.
AATATCCTATCATCAGCTGTTCCCAATTGGTCTGACAGAAATTTCTGATACGATCCAACAAAATGATTTGTGGCTAAACGGAGGTTTTCCGAATTCACTCTTTGCAAGAAGCCGTAACTCATCTCAGAAATGGCTGGAAAACTTTATCAATACTTATCTTAATCGTGACCTGATACAACTTGGTTTAAATGCTTCACCAATTGTGATTCGTAATTTATGGTCGATGATGTCGCATTTGAATGGACAATTGTTCAATGCAACAACCTTAGGCAACGCACTGGGAGTGACAACTCCAACGATTAAAAGATATATTGATTTTTTGGAAGAAGCCTTCCTTCTAAAAAGCCTTTATCCTTTTTCGTGGAATTCGCAAAAAAGACTGGTGAAAACGCCAAAAGTGTATTTAACAGACACTGGCATTTTGCATCATCTGACCGGGATAAATGATTTTGATAGCCTATCTGGAAATCCAATCATTGGGAGTTCGTGGGAATCATTTGTAATCAATCAGATTACTGCTATAAAAATGAGTCAGCTTAATCTGTTTTTTTACCGGACACATCATGGTTCGGAAGTTGATCTGGTTTTTACAAAAGGTATGTCTGTGGTTGCAACTGCTGAAATCAAGTATTCCAATTCGCCCAATCTGACGAAAGGAAATCTCCTGGCATTTGAAGACCTGAAGGCGCCAGTAAATTTTGTCATCACTCCTTCTTCTGATGATTATTTATTTAAAGCAAATATCAGGGTTTGCTCTTTAAAGACCTTTGTCAACCTTTACCTCCCTCAATTTTAATCACCTAAAAGTTGAGTGCGTCAGTGTCAGTAAAGAATGGAGTTTCCTGAAGTCACTCCAGCATCATTTTGCTGATGTAGATATCCTGGAATTCAGGATGACCTTCCAGATTGATATGCTGTGTTTTACCAAGAATTTCGGTGGCCGGATTCCCGTTTTCAAACAGAAACATCTTGGCCCCGATCAGGGCGGTGTTGCCCATTTTGTGAATTTTTTCTTCCGTCGATTCCACCATACCAGTCGAAAGCAGATGCGCAACGGTGATGTAATTTCCGAATCCGCCGGCAATGTAAATGTCTTCAATTTCAGATGGTTCGATGCCCAGATTTTTGGACAGGATTTCAATTCCGGCAGCGATAGCAGATTTGGCCAACAAGAATTCATAGATATCCCGTTGCGTCAGCCATACGGTTCTGTCAATCTGTAGGCTTTCCTTTCCCGAACCAATCTCTCCGAATGGTCCAATCAAGTCCAGTTTCCGAAGGATGGCCACGGCGTCAATCAGGGCACTTCCACATATTCCTCTGGGTTCAGTGTTTCCGATCACCGTTGCCTCCATTTTTAAACCTGCCTGTCTGAGAGAAGATATGGCTCCTGTGATCGCCCGCATTCCAACGGAAAGGCAGGAACCCTCGAATGCCGGTCCGGCAGCAGTCGACGCACAAAAGATTTGTTCCGAGTTACCTATGACAATTTCGCCATTGGTGCCAAGATCGATCAATGCCGTGAACTTCTCTTTTTTGTGCAATGCTGTGGCTGCTATGCCAGCCAGAATATCACTGCCGACGAAACTGCCGATGGAGGGGTAGAACAGAATGGATTTTATTACCGGGAAGTCCCATCCCAATTCAGCCGAAGAAAATGATTTCGATCCCAAATCATCCACCTCAAAAGGGTAACACGAAAGTGGACTAAGGTCGCTTCCACTGAATATTCTTTGCATGACCGTATTCCCAACCAAAACAATTTTATCCGGAGTAACCTGATGTTGTTCCAGCATCATGCTGATCATTTGACCGATGGCCTTGCGAATCATGGACGTCATCTCTTCTGAATGGCCGTCGAGACCGGCCTGGATACGTGAAATCAGGTCTGCTCCGAACTTGATCTGAGGATTAAGCAGTGTTTCGACAGCCAGTATTCTGGCTGTTTGTAAATCAACCAGTTGTACGACAAGGGTGGTTGTTCCCAAATCAACGGCAATGCCAAATCCATCTTCCGGCATAAATTCAAAATTGGTTTCGTCTGCCAGGATCAAATGCTCCCACTGGTCGACCTGAAGGGTGATGGATTCGGTGCATTGGCTCATGCAGGCCAACCGCCGATCGGTGGGAAGTTGAAAATGATCAAGCTTTCGCTGATGTTCTTCGGAGACTCCAATCTCTCCTTCAAGCAACCGGATCTGACATTTTCCACACGTACCCTTTCCCCCGCAGGGAAATTCAATGCCATATTCATGAAGCAGGTCCATGAGCGGAGTCCGGTCATTGACGGTTATCTCTTTCCCGAGCGGATACAGACGAATTTTATGCTGCTTCATTTATGTGTAATAAAAATCTTTCTTTGTGTTACTTTGTGAGTTTTCTTTGGGTCATTTATGGTAAAATATTATACCTCAAATGGTTATGACGGAAATTGTTTCAAGTAGCTTATCAACTTATTGATTCCTTCAAGATTGTTTCGAAATCAGGTTGGAATTCCTTCTTGATTGATTCGTAAATAATGACCAATTCACCCTGTTTCCTGCCTTCACATTCTTCGGTTGAAATTCCGGACAAGGTATAATTGAAAAGAATCCACTTTTCTCCGGTATAAATATAACCTTTTGCCCTTAAAATGGATTTTTCGCTGACAAGCAGTTCACCTAATTTCTGAATATCGATCCATTTATTTGGTGGTATTTTCAAGGAATACTCCCGGCAGTAATTTTTTTCACCCTCTTCTGCATAAAACAGGTTCGCAAACTGCAGAATATCGGTGGCTGAAATGTCCGTGCCAGGATTGAAATACTGCAACTCCCCGTCAGATTTCAGCATCCATTTTTTCCCTGGAAAATTTTGTTGAAAGATTAACACTTTATCATTCAGTTCACGCTCGTTCAGCATTTCCGTTTTGCTGAAAAGGATCAGATCCGCTTTCAGAATCTGCTCTGTGTAGAGTGGCAGCATCTTGAGCCGTGGATTCTCGAGCAGGGTAATATCCGCCATGCAGATCACCGGCATCAATTGAAGGCCAGGGTCTTGACGCACCATGTCTGTGATATGATCGATTCCTCCCAGCCCGCTTGGTTCAATGATAATCCTGTTGAAACTGGAGGTTGCGATAATTTTTTCCAGATTTTCCCTGAAGTAGATCTGTGCGGTACAACAAATGCAGCCTCCGGAGATCTCATAAACAGTTCCCACGGAAGATTCAGACCGGAGGGTCTGCCCATCGATGGAAATCTTCCCGAATTCGTTGATGATGACGGCCCAGCTTTCACCGGAAGGTTTCAGTCCCAGAAGCCGAATAATCTCTGTGGTTTTCCCTGCTCCAAGGAAACCGGAAAGAATGTGTACCGGAATTTTTTCCATATTCTGAGTTGGGACTCCTATGTTCTGTTGAATCCATTTTTATCGATGAAACTTAACAATTCACCACAATAAGCACATAGTTCACACTGACCTATTGTGACCTAGGTGCCTATGTGGTTAGTTTTTTCCAGGGAGGAAGGCTTTAAATTTATAATCGAATTGTCGAACTGTCATAACCCGTACTCCGACAAGATGAACTTACCTGGATCTATTAAAGGAAGCATCATTTCGATGAAATCACTTTCGCTGTCAGGTATGCTGCTAAGATCTTCGCGGAAGATCGGAATATAGCCTGTTTCCATTTCTGACAGTTTGAGTTGACCGGCTTGGAAGGCTTCCTCGATAATATCCAATGCTGCCAGGGCTCCGTTGCGGGCATTGGCCACATAGGATTCACCTTTGATCAGTTCCTTCGATATGCGGATTACATTTTCAGGAGAGAGGATCAGCGCCTGCGGATCGGTGTAAACATCCGAACCGACCAGCAATTGCTGAAACATCTGGCAGTGCATCTTCCCCATCCGGAGCGCTTCGTTCATCAGGCGTGCATCGTACTCCAGCTGTTCGAAATAGGCAGTCGGGGCCATCCCCGATAGCAATTTGATGTTTTGGACTGATTCGTTGCTCCACAAATCAGCGCAAGCGGACGCGATGTTTCCTATGGGGCTCAGATGGGCGCAGGCCGCAGTCTTTCCTTCCATCGAAATGGGAATGCCTGTAATTGCCTTCAGGAAGGGGCCTTCGTAGCCACAATCCTTGTCGGGACCGACGGCGCCTTCCTCCATCGCGACAATGGAACGCACCACAGAAATGACACGCACCAATGCGGCAAAAACTTTCGGAACATATTTCTTTTCTGCCAGTACCATGGCTGTATTGGCGAATCCGCAAGCTGAATCGCCTGCTGCAATTTTGCCATGCTTGTTGGCCAGGGTAACGATTTTATTCCACAGGAACTGCATGTCCCTGACGCCAAGAACGGATAAGGCGAACATGACCCCTTTCAGGTCACACATCATCAGCGCTTCGTCCGAGACTTCCTTGCCACCTGTACTTTCGATCGACAGCAAATCACCACCGGCCAGCATTCCGCGTTCGAACAATTCCATCATCGGATCAAGCCAGGTGGAGGTACGTTGTTTGGCCGGGCGTTCAAACTCGCGGAGATCGTTGGGTGTCAGGCGAATTTCGGAGGCAAGGCCGAAATTCTGGTAGTACTTCTCACAAATTTCATCCATGATTTTCACGATCTCAACCCCGATATCCGGTGTCTTGGTCATCTCCAGCAGGGTTTCCAGTTCGAGAACAACCCCTTTTGAATTCAAATGCACGGCACGTTCCAATGCACCTTCGGCGATTTCACGGTAGTGGGCATATACTTCCTGCAGGGTATTGCTGTTGATACTCATCATCGGAAGGGTGAAGTTCAGTTCTGCATAAACCTGTCCTCCTCCGATGACCAGTCCACGACGCGTTCTGACCGGCTTGGGGGCAATTCCGAACATCAGTTCTTCGGGATTTTGAATGACGAGACTCTTGTACTTCATGAATTAAATATAAATTTTATAACATGCATAATATCAGAATAATAACGTTGTTTATTTTGTTTGCAATGGCATGTACCTATCCCATTTGCTCCGGGAACGAAACATTCAGATCAAGAAATTACGGGTTAAATCCTGTTTTTAAGAGGCGAGCTTGTTCAAATATTCAACTGCCTTTTGCGGATCAGGAGCATAGAAATCAGCACCAATACTCCGGCAGAAATCAGCATTGACCGGTGCACCGCCAATCATGACTTTTGTTCCGGGAACCTGGCCTTTGATTCCGGCGACAATCTCGCCCATATTTACCATGGTAGTTGTAAGCAGGGCAGACAAACCGACCACTGCGCCTGGATTATTTTTGAGTGCCTCAATAAACCGCTCGGAACCCACATCCACGCCCAGGTCAACGATGGTCCAGCCACCGCCTTCCACCATCATGGCAACCAGATTTTTACCAATGTCGTGGAGGTCGCCTTTCACCGTGCCAATGATAAAAGTCCCTTTGGTTTTCATCGCACCTGACGCGAAGAATGGTTTTAACTGTACCATGGAGGCACCCATTGCTTTGGCTGACATCAGCATCTGGGGAACAAATATTTTATTTTCAGAGAATTTCTTGCCGACATTTGCCATGGCAGGGATCAGGGCTTCTTCAAGGATTCGCTGGGGATCAACTCCCGATTCGATGGCTTGTTGCGTAATCTCATGGGCGCCGTCCATGCCTCTCAGTTGCGGAGGATAGGGCGATTTCTGATCAATTTTTCCGAACTCGACGGCCTCAAGAAGTTTCGCGATCAATTCACTCATAAATTATCAGTTTAAACGTTATTATCAGTTGAATAGAACAAAAATAGTTTTCATTCCTGTCGAATTCTACGTCAATATTTACTAATTTCGATGCGATATTAACATTATATCATTATTTTGTGCAATATTTATCATTATGACGGCCAGATATCAGCAGATCCCTTTAAAAGAGGATGAATCATTTTCGATTGGTATTTTTCAGGACAACCAGGAAAAGAGTACCTGGCATTACCACAACAATTTTGAAATCAGCTTTATCACAGAAGGCAGCGGAAAAAGGATTGTGGCGGATTCGATCGAAGAGTTCCAACCCGGCGACCTGGTATTTATCGGAAGCAGCCTGCCGCACGTTTGGATTGCCGATAAGGAACAAAAGTTCTTGTCGGACAGGACGCTGGAGATGGTTTTTTTGCAATTTTCCTCCAATATCTTTTTCCCTCAGTTGCTGGCATTGCCGGAATTTAAAAATGTAAAAATGGCGCTCGAAATGTCGGAGCGCGGGATTCAGGTAGTGGGGCAAACACTTAACGAAGTGAGCGAGATCATGCTGCAACTTCCGTACCTGAAAGGGTTTGATCGGATCAACAATTTCTTCCGACTGATGGATATCATCGGTAAGAGCGATTCAAATATCAATCTGGCCAGTGACGATTTCATGCGGAAGCAGTTCAAGCCTGCCAACAGGCGGATCGCCCAGATCCACGACTACCTGATGAACCACTACCGTGAAGAGGTTGACCTGAATCAACTGGCAGGATTGGTCTCCATGGCTGAGGGGTCACTTTGCAGGTTCTTTAAAATGAATGTGGGGAGTTCTGTTTTTGAATATCTCAACAGGATCAAAGTTGAGTTTGCCTGCAAATTGCTGATGGATCCGGAGATGGGAATTGTTGATGTTTGTCTGGACAGCGGATTTAATAACCTGAGCCATTTCAACAAGCAATTCAGGAAAAATACCGGAGTAACCCCGTCGGAGTACCGGAAAAGATTTAAGGGATTGGTGTAAAAAGGATAAATATTAGAGGTCTTTTAAAATTTGTATTTCAGAGAAAGAGGTGCTAATTTTAAGCTTTAGAAAACTTTTTTCTTGCCATTTAGTTCAATGTCTGATTTCAATTCCAATTTTCATCATCGTAAATCCATGAGGTTAAAAGGATTTGATTATTCCAAATCAGGATTCTATGTTTTAACCATCTGTATACAAAATCGTGATTGTTTGTTGGGCAAAATTGAATCGCAAAAAATGATTTTGAATGATGCCGGAAGGATGATTTTAAAATGGTATAATGAATTGGGGGTAAAATTCCCTGAAATTGTATGCCATGAAATGGCAGTTATGCCCAATCATATTCATTGTATCATTCAAATTGCCAGGGAAGGCAGGGATATTTCATCGGGCGCCCACGCAGGGGCGCCCCTGCGTGGGCGCCCGATCGAATATTCGAATGAAATTGAAAACCTGCATATTGATGAAAATCACCAATACGGTCTGGGTAACCAAAGATTCCATGCTACTATCGGTAATATTGTTAATTGGTTCAAAACCATGACAACCAACGAATACATCCGCGGAGTTAGAAATCTTGGATGGCACCGTTTTGAAGGCAAATTGTGGCAACGTGATTATTGGGATGATGTCATACGGGATGATCAATCTTTGGTCCGAATTGCAGAATACATTTTACGGAATCCGGAAAAATGGGAAGAAGATCAATTGAATCCGGACACTTTAAATGACGATAGGTAAATTAGAGCAGATCAGGTATCCACCTTCCAACCATCTTTCCTGTATGTTCCGTCAAATCAATCCATCTGTCAATTTCGAAGTCTACAACAATGGTTGAACAGGTTGGAACATCCAATGAAAACTCCGGTAAAAGTAAATCGATGAAATAATAGATGGTTGGATTATGCCCAACCACCATCACGGTAGCATGGCTGTCGTCTACCTCTCTGAGCATTCTGAGGAAGTTGGTGGTTTGCATACCCGAATAAATCTTCTTTTCATAGCGGACATTTCCAATCGGATAACCAAATGACGCTGCGAAAATGCGGGTAGTCTGGGTGGTGCGGACCGCAGGACTGGCAAGAATCAGATCTGGTATCATCCGGGCTTTGACCAGTTCCATGCTGATTCTTTCGGCATCATCTTCTCCTCTTTCGGTTAAAGTCCGGTCATAATCCTGATCGTAACCATATTGAATGGTCTTTGCATGCCGGACCAGAATGACTCGTTTCATTGGCGTTTGGAGTATTGAAGGATTATGGAACAGATAGAAATAAGTTGAAACAATAAAGGTACTACCATTTCAACCTATTTCTATCTATTTCTGTGAAATCAACATGAAGAAGGTTCAGATCTAAAGCTTGTCAAGTTCTTTCCATACCAACGCGCTTGCGCCGACGATTGCTGCAGATCCTGCCTTCAGTCCTGACGGGAGAATCTGTACTTTGTTGCGATAGACGGGTAACAGGTAACGCTCCATGCTTTCCTTGGTTGGCTTGAAGATGAAATCACCCGCTGCAGCGGCACCACCGAAGAGGAAAATGGCTTCAGGGCTCAGGTAGTGGACCGTATCGGCAAGGCTTCGTCCAAGTAATTCGCCAGTATACCTAAAGACTTCGAGGGCGATTGGATCATTCTGTTCAGCCGCATCGTAAACCATTTTTGCAGTCATGTCATTGAAAGGTACATTGGCCAGCGGACTTTCGCTGTTGTTCGTTTTTGCCAGTATCTCAAAAACATTTCTTCTGATTCCGGTCGCTGAACAGTAGGCTTCGAGATGTCCTATTCCTCCGCAACCGCATTGGCGGCCATCGGGCATGATGGTTACATGACCGATCTCTCCGGCGAATCCATCCTGTCCGTAAACCAGGTCTCCGTCAACAATGATTCCACTGCCAAGTCCGGTCCCGAGGGTGATCATCACAAAATTTTTCATGCCAATCCCGCCACCATAGATCAGTTCGCCAAGTGCAGCGGCATTGGCATCGTTGGTCAGTTTGATGATGCTGATTTCCGGCAGTTTAGCCTGAAGCAGATCGGCAAAATTGATGACTCCAACGAAAGGCAGGTTGGCGGGTACTTCAATGGTTCCACGGTAATAGTTGGCATTGGGAGCTCCGATACCGATCCCCATTACCTGAATGTCAGGATTGATATTTTTAACAGTTTCTATGGCAACCCTGACTTCCGCCGCCAGTTGTGTGACATAGCCGGCGCACAGTTCATCTGACCTTTTTTCGGTCATGTTTGGGTTTTCCTTTTTTTGGGGAGTCGGTAATTGGGGCTTTTTTTCGTAAAGAACATTTCCTTCCCTGTCCACTACTCCGATGGCAGTATTGGTCCCGCCGATGTCAATGCCGATAGCAACTTGTTTCATTTGTATATAATTTATTGAAAATTTAGTGTAGTCATTTTTAGTAATCGAGTAAACAAATATAAAAATAAATCTGACCGCATTAGATGGACGATTTTACAATTTATCAAAGTCGAATTTATTATATTTGCGCTTATCAAACCCATATAAAATGTACTATACAGCCTCTCCTGACCGTTACAATGACCTTTGCGAATACCGCCGCTGTGGCAGAAGTGGATTGAAACTACCTGTTCTGTCACTTGGTTTATGGCACAATTTCGGTGGGGTCGACTATTTTGAAACAGGTCGAAATATGCTTCGGTATGCCTTCGACCATGGGATCACCCATTTTGATCTTGCCAACAATTATGGTCCTCCTCCGGGATCGGCAGAAGAAAATTTCGGAGCAATCTTTCAAAAGGATTTCAAGCTTCACCGGGATGAACTCATCATTTCGACCAAAGCGGGCTACCTGATGTGGCCCGGTCCGTACGGCGAATGGGGCTCACGCAAGTACCTTCTCTCCAGTCTCGATCAAAGCCTGAAACGGATGCAACTTGGATATGTGGATGTTTTCTATTCTCACCGGCCAGATCCGGATACTCCCCTCGAAGAGACCATGATGGCCCTCGATCAGGCAGTTCGCTCAGGGAAGGCGCTTTATGCCGGGATCTCCAACTATCCGGCGGATCAAACGAGGGAAGCAGCCGCTATCCTTCGAAGCCTGGGTACTCCATGCCTCATTCACCAGCCCAAATATTCGATGTTTGAGAGATGGGTCGAAAAAGAACTCCTGGATACTGTGGAGAAGGAGGGTATTGGTGTCATCGCCTTTTCTCCACTGGCTCAGGGATTGCTGACCGACCGTTACCTGACCGAAATTCCCGAGGGATCACGCGCGTCCAAACCCTGGGGATACCTCAAACAGGAGCAGGTAGCACCTGCCATTGAAAAGGCAAGAGCGTTGAACGAAATTGCCATTCAGCGCGGACAATCCCTCGCACAGATGGCTATCGCCTGGCTACTTAAAGATCCAAGGGTAACGTCGGTGTTGATCGGTGCGAGCTCGATTGAGCAACTGAAAAACAATCTGGAATCCCAGAAGAATATCTACTTTAACCATGTGGAATTAAATGCGATCGAAGCCATCCTTCAGGGAAAATGAAATGATCAATTATACTTTGACCCGCTGAGTGCTGCTCTATTTTCGGATTTTGGAATCACCGCGCTGGCAAGCAAATGAAGTTTGATTTTCAGTTCAGTATATTTGCCTGCCAAAGAAATAAGGCACAGGAGCATGGAAATTAGTTGAAAAACGAATTGCCCGGAAGTCCCAAGTACAATATCAAAATCAAAAATCTATGATTAGTTCCTTCCTCGTCGCATTTAAAACCATACTTCCCCTGTTCCTGATTATTCTTGCCGGAGTAGTTTTGTTCAAACTGAAAACAGCTACCATGGAGTGGGCGGATGTTCTCAATAAGTATGCCCTGAAAATTGGTTTTCCTGCTTTGATTTTTTCAGCCCTGGTTAAAATGGAATTTAGCTTTACCGAACATGCCACACTGATTTATGCCAATTCAATCTATTTGATCCTCTGCATGTTATTGGCTTTCCCGGTAGGAGCATTCTTTAAAACTTCCACTAAAACCCGGCAATCACTCATTTTGCTTCTTGCTTTTGGAAATATTACCTATCTGGGCATACCGGTCATTGTGAGCACATTGGGGGATATTGCCACGGGTCCTGCTGTTTTAATTGCTGCGATGAATCTTTTCTGGATGTTTTCACTCTCCCTGATCTTAATCGAAGTGGCAGGCGACGGGAAGTTTGAATTCAAAACAATCCTGACCAAACTGGTGACGAATCCTCTTTTGATTGCCGTGTTTCTGGGATTGATCGGTTCGGCCCTGAAAATACCGACTCAAAACAGCTTCATGAAATCCCTGGATCTGATCGCCCAGTCTGTTACGGCACTGGTATTGCTCTCTTTGGGAATTTTCATGGGATCTCAAAAATTGGGTCACCTCAAAGAGTGGGTTCCGGTTTTCGGATTGTCTCTTGCCATCCTGGTCGTATTGCCGGCCATCTTTTTCTTTTTTTTGAGGTTCACCCGGATGGATTCCGTCTCTTTCAGGTGTTCTGTCTTTGATGCGGCGATGCCTTCGGGGTTAACGGCCTATGCCCTTTCGCACCAATACGGTCTGAATACGAAACTTGCCGGCCGGCTGGTGGTGATTTCCACATTTTTGTCCCTGCTCATCCTTCCGGTTTGGATTGCGCTCACGGCCTAATCGTCAGGGTAAATTTTCTTAAAATATCGCAACGCGCAATCCTGCAGTACTTTGTGTTTTCGCTCTTCCGGGATTACCTGCGCCAATGCCTTTTGTTTGAAAATTGGCCATCCTTCCTCATCAGTTCCTGTTCGTTCGGTTAAGCCCATTTCCTGGTAAAGCGTACAACTACCCAGGTTGATCAGGCTCATTTTTTCCTCTTTCGAAAAAGGCCGGAATGCGAATTCCATTTCGCGGATTCCAACCAGAAACAGTACTCCGTTCAGATCTATATCTATATCGAATTGTTGGCCAAGATGCACACACAATTCATTCCAGTTTGAAAATGTCATGATTACAAATTTGAAGCAAAGGTAGCAGAATTACGAAAGAGTGAAAGAACAAAACGGTGTGATGCGTCCGGAAAAACCGGATTGAAAAACCGGAGCAGGATCCGGGTTTTTATGGATGGTCATTCTCTTCCAATCAGGTCAATCAACTTTTACCACGAAGGTACCGATGGGTTTTTGAAGGATCCCAATGCCGCATTCTACCTCCAATACGATCACATCGAATGCCTTTGCCCTCCAAAATCGCATATTCGCAAGTTGTTTTTGGTGGTAAAAGGTGTGAATAGACGTCAAAAAGTGTAATTTTATGCCGAATATCAATTTATTAATGGTCACGCACAGTTTTACCCGGAAGAATCATCCCGATGAAAAAAATTCAGATAAAAGAAATATTGAAGTCAGGTCAGGTTGGCGCTGAGATAACAATCAATGGTTGGGTACGCACCCGGCGCGGCAGTAAAAATGTAAATTTTATTGCCCTTAATGACGGCTCGACCATTCATAACCTGCAGGTTGTGGCAGAAGTTGAAAGTTTTGGTGAGGAATTTTTCAAAAATATCAATACCGGTGCGGCCATCGGTGTGACAGGTACACTTGTGGCATCTGAAGGATCCGGTCAGTCTGTCGAATTGAAAGCGGAAAAAATCGAACTCATAGGATTGTCAGATCCGGATAAATACCCCATTCAACCGAAACGGCATTCACTCGAATTTCTTAGGGAGATGGCACATCTTCGTCCAAGAACTGCCACTTTCAGTGCAGTATTCCGGATACGGCATGCCATGATCTTCGCCATCCATTCTTTTTTCAATGAGCGTGGGTTTTTCAATGTTCACACACCCATTATCACCAGTTCGGATGCGGAAGGTGCCGGCGAAATGTTCAGGGTTACTACATTGCCGGCCGCCGGTGCACCAGTGAATGAGGAAGGGAATATTGATTATACCCAGGATTTTTTTGGGAAAGCTGCCAACCTAACCGTTTCAGGTCAGCTGGAAGGGGAGTTGTATGCGATGGCTCTTTCCAAAATCTATACTTTCGGTCCGACCTTCCGTGCCGAAAATTCGAACACGTCCCGTCACCTCGCCGAGTTCTGGATGATCGAACCGGAGGTTGCATTTTGTGATCTTACAGACAATATGGATCTGGCTGAAGAATTTTTAAAATTCCTGATTACCTATGCACTGGATCACTGTATGGATGACCTGTTGTTCCTCAGTAACCGCCTTGCCGAAGAGGAAAAGGTAAAGCCTGCCGATCAGCGATCGATGGAATTGATTGAGAAACTAAGGTTTGTCGCGGACAATGATTTTATCCGTCTGACATATACCGAGGCTATTGAGATTCTCCGGAATTCGAAACCGAACAAAAAGGGGCAATTCCAGTATCCTGTCGGTGGCTACGGCACAGATCTTCAGAGTGAGCACGAGCGTTATCTCGTGGAGAAAGAATTTAAGAAGCCGGTTATTCTGACCAATTATCCCAAAGAAATAAAGGCTTTTTATATGCGTCTGGACGACAACGGGCAAACGGTAGCCGCCATGGATGTTCTTTTTCCGCAAATTGGCGAAATCATCGGCGGATCACAGCGTGAGGAGAGGCTTGAAGTCCTCGAAAGACGCATGGAAGAGATGCATATCCCCAAAGAAGATTTGGAATGGTACCTGGATACCCGGCGCTTTGGCGGTTGTCCGCATGCCGGATTCGGCCTGGGCTTCGAACGGCTCATGCTCTTCGTTACCGGCATGGGAAATATCCGTGATGTCATTCCTTTTGCCAGGACACCGAAAAATTGCGAGTTTTAATCCGGTAAAATGCAGAACCTCTCCCTTCAGCAAAGGCTGCTTCAAAAGCTTTCCCCACAGCAGATTCAGGTAATCAAACTGCTGGAGCTTCCTATGCTTCAACTTGAGCAGCGCATTAAAAAAGAGCTGGAGGAGAACCCTGTTCTGGAACTGGAAGATGACGAATATGGATCCGGTGACGATGATCTTCCCAACGATCTGAAGACCAAGGACGACAAGGAAAACGAGGAATTTTCGGTCGACGACTACCTGAATGAGGAGGATTATCCGACCTACCGTTACGAGGCCAATAATTATTCGCGGGACGAGAAAGGGGTAGATATTCCTTATTCTGAGGCTTCTTCATTTCATGAGTACCTGCAGGAACAGATTGCCATGATGATGCTCAATGAAGAAGATGCGCTCCTTGCAGAACAAATCATTGGCAATATCGATGAAGACGGATATTTGCGCAGGGAATTGGATGCCATCGTGGATGATGTGGCATTTGGCCGCAACCTATTAACCAACGAGAAAAAACTCGCAGAAATACTGAACATCATTCAGGAGCTGGATCCTGCCGGGGTTGGAGCCAGAGACCTGAGAGAGTCCCTGATGATTCAGCTTGCGAGAAAAAACAAGCAACGGAACGAAATCAGACTTGCTTACCGGATTCTCGATGAAATGTTTGAGGAGTTTACGAAAAAACACTACGAAAAAATTCAGCGTAAATTCAACATTGAAGAGGAGGACCTTCGAGATGCGCTGGATGAAATCCTGAAACTTAACCCCAAACCGGGCAGTTCTTACAGTAATAACCTGAGCCGGGGCAGCCAGACAATTATTCCCGATTTCATTCTGGAGATTGTCAACGATGAAATGATTCTGAGCCTGAATCAGCGGAATGTTCCGGAACTCACCATCAGCAACTATTACGCAAACATGCTGAAAACCTTCCGTGATAACGGGAAAGGGATGTCCACGGATCAGAAGGATGCCTTGTTGTTTGTGAAGCAGAAGATTGATTCGGCCAAATGGTTTATCGATGCCATCAAACAGCGGCAGGAAACCTTGATGATGGTGATGAATGCCATGTTGCAGTTTCAGCGCGACTTTTTTGTCGAAGGAGATGAAACAAGGCTGAAGCCGATGATCCTGAAAGACATCGCCGACTTGACGGGCCTGGATATCTCCACCATTTCACGTGTTTCGAACAGCAAATTCATCCAAACTCATTTTGGTATCTATTCCCTGAAATATTTCTTTTCGGAGTCGATGCAGAAGGAGGATGGCGAAGAAGTATCCACCCGTGAGATTAAGTCCATCTTAAAGGATTGCATCGGTACGGAGAATAAGCAGAAACCCGTTACCGACGATGAGTTGGCCAATATACTGAAAGACAAGGGTTACAATATTGCGAGGCGTACCGTGGCCAAATACCGCGAGCAACTTGACATTCCGGTAGCCCGGATGAGGAAGGAGCTGTAAGCAGCTGTCAGACTACAAACTTATACCCGATGCCTTTCAGGGTACGGATATGGTCATTGCCAATTTTTTCGCGAAGTTTTCTAATGTGTACATCGATGGTTCGGTCGCCTACGATCACATTATCCCCCCATACAGCCTTGTAAATTTCATCCCGGAGAAATACTTTGTCGGGTTTTGAGACCAGAAGGGAAAGCAGTTCAAATTCCTTTCTCGGAAGCATCATTTCAGTTTCGTCGACCCTGAGGGTAAATTTTTCCTTGTCAATAACGAGGTTGCCGATATGAAGAACTTTTTCCTGGTCTGCACTATCCAAAGGAATACCACCACTTCTTTTCAGTAAGGCCTTTACCCTGCTGATCAATACTTTAGGTCGGATGGGTTTGGTGATATAATCATCAGCTCCGGCATCAAAACCGGCAATCTGTGAATAATCTTCACCCCTGGCAGTCAGAAACGCAATGACCACATCACGGCAACCGGGAAGTTTGCGTATCTCTTCACAGGCCGCAATTCCGTCCATCTCAGGCATCATCACGTCGAGGATAACCAGGTCGGGCTTCACTTTCGTGACCATTTGAATGGCTTCCCTGCCATTTCTGCCGGTAAATACCTTGAAGCCTTCTCTTTCGAGGTTGTAGCTTACAAATTCGAGGATATCTTCTTCATCATCCACCAAAAGAATACGTGGGATACTATCTTTTTCTGTCATAATGTGGTTATTTATCGGTAGACGTTGGTTGCAACGTCTCTACAACATCATAAAATTAGGTTAATTTTTGGATCAAAGGTTTTTTGCAACAATTTTATTTTGTCAGCTTACCTTTTTCGAGTGCAAAAGTAAAAGTTGTTCCGGTTTCGGGAGTGCTTTTTACGTGGATTTTTTGCTTGTGTGCTTCTATGATGTGCTTGACAATTGACAAGCCCAATCCGGTACCTCCCTGCATTCGGGAACGGCTTTTGTCTACCCTGTAAAAACGTTCAAAAATACGGGGCAGGTCTTTTTTGTCGATACCGATTCCGTCATCGCTCACTTCAATCAACAGCAGGTTGTTCATGTCGTAAAAGCCAACGTTGACAATTCCTGCTTTTCGTCCATACTTGATGGCATTCCCGATCAGGTTACGCATGGCCTCGAAAATTCTTTTCTTATCCGCTTTGACCAGAAATGGTTTGCCGGAAGTGAGGTTAAGGTTCATGGTGATGCTTCTCTCTGTGGCTTCACGCAGTTCGAGTTCAAAGACCTCCTCTACAAGTTTGCTGATATCGAAAGTCTCAGGATTCAGCTTCAGTTCGCCGGATTCCAGTTTGGTAATCGATTCGAGGTCTTCCACCACATTGATCATCCTGTCGATGCTTTTTTCTGTGCGCTCGAGGTACAACCGATTGATCTCAGGATCTTCGAGACCGCCGTCGAGCAGGGTTAAAATGTATCCCTGGATATTGAAGATGGGTGTTTTTAGTTCGTGTGAGACATTTCCTACAAAATCTTTGCGGTATTTTTCAAGGTCACGGAGGCGCTCAATCTCTGCCATTTTATCATCAGCCCAGATCTTGACATCGTGTTCAACTTCGGCTAGGATATCCTTGTTTCGATCTTTCTTTTTCTTCCTGTCTTTTCCCGGAGCGCCGCTGATCGTTTTGTAGATGGGTGTGATCTTGTCGTTGATCAGGTAATTTAAAATGTAGCTGGTCGACAGGAATGAAAGAAGAAAGATAACAGGAATAAGAACTACGAGTAAAAGCGGGTAGCCGAAGTAATAGTTGAGTGTCAGCATCAGCGCAGCAACCAGCGTGGTGATCAGTGAGGATACCAGCGATAATTTGCCCGGCGTATAAGATTTGAGGATTCGCATTTTATAGGATCACAATCCGAAAAACTTAAATAGGTAATAGACCAATGCGGCAACCGTCATGGAAACTGGAATTGTTAATATCCATGCGTATAGCAGATTGATTGTAACTCCCCATTTGACAGCGGTCACCCTTCTGGGTAAACCAGTACCCATGATGGCTCCTGTAATTGTATGCGTCGTACTGACAGGTATTCCGAATGCATCTGTTCCAAAAAGGAGTGTTGCACCGGCAGTGTCGGCGGCTATGGCTTCAAATGAGGTGAGTTTGGTGATCTTCGTTCCCATCGTCTTGACGATTTTCCATCCACCTGAGATCGTTCCTGCGCTGATCGCTAAATAACAACCGAGAACGATCCAGTGGGGTATGGCATGAATTTTACCACCCACCAGCGTAATATGAGCCCAGTCAGGTATTAATGCCGGATCTACTCCCTTGAAATAAACCATCAGTGTGGCAGCAATCAGTCCCATTACTTTTTGCGCGTCATTTCCGCCATGACCAAGGCTCAGCAGCGCAGATGAAACCAACTGAAATTTTCTGAAGTATTTATGCACAACAATCGGATTGGCCTTTCTGAACAAATTGAGCAAGATGATCGAATAGAGGTAGGAGATGGTCATTCCCAAAATAGGCGCCAGAAAAATGAAGGAGGCAATTTTTAATATGACACTTGATTTCACTACTGCCCATCCGGCATGAGCCACTGCGGCACCGGCAAAACCACCAATCAGCGTGTGAGAGGAACTTGACGGGATACCCAGATACCACGTCAGCAGATTCCACAGGATGGCGGCAACAATCCCGGCAAGGATTACCTGCAGGTTGATGGCATTGGTATCCACAACCTTAGCGATGGTATCAGCAATTTTAAGTTCAAATACGGCATAAGCCAGGAAGTTAAAAAATGCAGCCCATATTACAGCCTGCAGGGGAGACAATACCTTCGTGGAGACAATGGTGGCGATGGAATTGGCAGCATCATGAAATCCGTTGATGAAATCAAACAAAAATGCCAGGAAGATGATGATAATCAGGAGATTAAAACTCATTATCAGAAAATTAGCCGATTAGTTTCTACTGTATTTACAAAACGGGTTTTGGTCATCATCCCATTTTAATGATCAGGGAAGAGAAGATATTACCTACGTCATCACATTTGTCAATGGCTTTCTCAAGCGTGGTTAAAATATCTCTCTTTTTGATCAGATCGATGGCATTGACCTCTTGTTCAAAGAGTTTTGACAGATGTTCCTGGTAAATATCATCTACTTCACTTTCATATTCACTTATTTTTTCAATGCTGTGAACATGTTTTTTGAAATCGCTCACTGAACGGACACTGCGCAATACATTCTGAATCTCTTTGTTCGCAGAATGAATCCGGTCGGCAATCCAGACGAATTCCTCGGGAATGGAGGATAATTTATAAAGGTTGATTCTTTTGGACGAAGAATGAATGTAATCGACAATATCATCCATGTTGCTGATGAGTTCGTGAATGTCTTCACGTTCAAACGGAGTAATAAATGTCCCGTTCAGTTCAATCAACAATTTACGGGTGATATCATCTCCGATATGTTCAACATCTTTGATTTCTTTCATATACTCAAGCCTCTTGCTCAAATCTCTTTCCCTGACCAGCTTGATCAATAATTCAGAAGCAAGTACCAGGTTGTCTGCCGCATCATTGAAGAGGGGAAAAAATTTATGGTCCTTGGGTACCAGAAA